>CAYWDW010000475.1:0-5062 GCA_964457105.1 uncultured Heliobacteriaceae bacterium | reverse complement strand
ATCCCACCCGGCGCGAATCTTGACCGTCATCGGAATCGTGATCGAATCCTTCACGGCGCGCAGGATTTTTTTCAGTTGCGGCAGGTCGCGCAGCAGGTTCGAGCCGCCGCCGCCATTGACGACTTTTTTGGCCGGGCAGCCGCAGTTGATGTCCACGAAATCAGCGCCTGCTTCCTGGGCGATTTCAGCGGCCCAGCGCATGCGGACTTCGTCGTAACCGAAAATCTGAATCGCAATCGGGCGCTCTTCAGGATAGAAGCGCATCATCTCGTGCGAACGCATATTGCCGCGCGTCAGGCCTTCGACGCTGATGAATTCGGTGACGATCAGGCCGACGCTGCCGCATTTTTTGGCGATGCGGCGAAAGGGCGAATCGGTCACGCCGGCCATCGGTGACAGCACGAGCGGCGGCGAGAGTCGGCGTCCGGCAAGCTCGAATGAATCGGGATACTGCATAAATGTTTCCTCGGTGACGACTGAGAGCGTTCAGGCGAACGTGGAATATAGCAGAAGACGCACCCGCGAAAAACCAGACAGGCCGACCACAGTCACTGGCCTGTCGCGGCGCGCCTTCTCAGCGTCGCCGAAGATGCCGGTTGACGCTCGCCCTTAAAATCGGTAGCGTTGTGGAATGGAGGCAGCAGGACATCACAACACCAGCGAAGCGGCCCGGCTGATTGAACTGCTCACGGAACTGATGCGGCTCAAGGCGGTGCCGCGCACGGGCTGGCTGTTGCGCGGGGTGCGCGATGTTGAATCGGTCGCGGCGCACTCGTTCGGTGTGGCATTTATTGCCATGCTGCTGGCTGATCGCGCCGTCAGGCGCGGTTTGCCGGTCAATCCTGAAAAGGTGTTGCGGATGGCGCTGCTGCACGATCTGACCGAAGCGCGCACGGGCGATCTGCCGGCGACGATCAAACAATATTTCAGCCGCGACGCGCTGCTCACCGCCGATGAGCGTGCGGCCACCGAGATGTTGTCAGGACTTGGCGCAGAGTATCTGGACCTCTGGCGCGATTACGAACAGCGCGACAGCCTTGAAGCGCGGCTGGTCAAGGCGGCAGACAAACTGGATTTGCTGTTGCAGGCACGAGAGTATGAAAAGGGCGGCGCGCGCGGATTGCACGAGTTTCGTGAAAATTCTGACGCCGATTTTTCCAGCCTTGAGCTTGATGAACTGATCAGCGATCTGATTACCGAAGTAAGGAAGTTGCAGCATGGACTCGCTTGAGCAGTTGGTTGCCTGGCTCCAGCAACTGCCGCCACTGGGCGTGCTGGCGCTGGTTTTTGCGATTACCTACATTGAGAACGTCTTTCCGCCGTCGCCCAGCGATGTGCTGCTGGTGTTCGCGGGCACGCTGGTCGGCGTGGGCGCAGTCGGTTTTGCGCCGATGCTGATCGCGTCAACGCTCGGCAGCACGCTCGGTTTTATGACGGCTTATCTCGGCGGACGCTATTTCGAGCGACACGTCGTCGAAGGCCGCTTCCGCCGCTTTCTGCCCGTCAATGCCATTCACCAGGTCGAACGCCTGTTTCTGCGTTATGGCTACAGCGTGATTGTGGCCAATCGCTTTTTATCAGGCACGCGGGCCGTGGTGTCGTTTGCGGCAGGGATGTCGCAGTTGAATCTGATCGCGACAACCCTGCTGAGCGCCGTCAGCGCGCTGGCCTGGAATGCGATTCTGCTGCTGCTGGGTCAAAGCTTCGGCAACAACTGGCAGAAGGTGGCCGAGTACCTGATGCTTTACAGCAAGATTGTCACGGTCGTCATTACCATCGGCGTCGTGATCTTCGCCTGGCGTTACTGGCGACAGTGGCGGCTTTCGACCGGGCGGCACAACACCGCCAGAAACCGGATCAGCCGCGACGAAGTTTGACCGGTCATTCACCTTTTCACCTTATGGACATTCTGCAAAAGATCAGAAATCGCGCGGCAGCGAAGCCGCAGCACATTCTGCTGCCCGAAGGCAGCGATGACCGCACGATTGTGGCGGCGGCCAGAATTGCGGCTGAGCGCATTGCCCGCGTCACGCTGTTCGGCCATGAAGATCAGATTCGCAGCCGCGCTGATGCGCTTGGCGCTTCACTCACGAACGTACCGGTGCTGAATTATCAGAACTCGCCCGACCTCGACCGCTGGGCGCAGGAATTTTATGAACTGCGGCGTGCCAAAGGCATCACTGCCGACGAAGCGCGCAGGCAGATGCTCGACCCGCTCTATTTCGCCAATATGATGGTGCGCGCCGGCAAGGCCGATGGTTCGGTGGCCGGCGCAACCAACACGACCGCGCACACGGTCCGCGCCGCGCTGCTGACGATTGGGTTGCGCGCCGGATTCAAACTGGTGTCATCAGTTGTGCTGATGGTGCATCCGAACAAAAGTTTTGGCGCTGAGGGCGCAATGATCTTTGCTGATCCGGCAATTGTGGTGAATCCGACCGCCTCAGACCTGGCTGAAATCGCCATGGCCTCAGCCGAAACCTTTCGCGCCCTTGTGGAAGTTGAGCCGCGTGTGGCGCTGCTTTCGTTTTCGACCAAAGGCAGCGCGAAACATCCGCTGGTGGACAAGGTCGTTGAAGCCGTGCGCACCGTGCGCGCCCGCGCGCCTGAGCTTGAAGTTGACGGCGAATTGCAGCTTGATGCCGCAATCATTCCGCACATTGCCGCGGCGAAAGCGCCGGGTTCAGCGGTGGCGGGTCAGGCCAATGTGCTGATCTTTCCTGATCTCAACGCGGGCAACATCGGTTACAAACTGACCGAAAGATTTGGCGGGGCAACCGCCATCGGCCCGATTTTACAGGGCCTCGACAAGCCTGCGAACGATCTGTCACGCGGCTGCAAGGCCGATGACATTGTGGATGCGGTGGCGATGACGGCGGTGCAGGCGCAGGCGCAGAAAAGAGTCTGAACGGACCCGACACCCCACATGAAAATCCGCTGGAAAAGGCTGCTCGCCGCGCCGTTTGTGTTCCTCGCGGCCATCATCGTCATTATTGAAGACTGGCTCTGGGATGATCTGGCGCGACTGGCAACAGCCATCGGTCGCCTGCCGGTGCTGCGTCAGCTTGAAGCGCTGATTGCCGGTCTGCCGCCTTATGCCGCGCTGCTGACTTTTGGCGCGCCGACGCTGCTGCTGATTCCGGTCAAACTGTCGGCGCTCTGGCTGATTGCGCACGGGCAGCACGCGCTCGGACTGCTGACGGTGGTGCTGGCCAAGTTCGCCGGAACCGCGCTGGTGGCGCGCATCTTTATGCTGACGCGCAAAAGCCTGCTGCGCATCGGCTGGTTTGCCGCGCTGTACACACGATTCACGGCTTTCAGTGAACGCGTTCACGCCACTATTCACCAGACCCGCCTTTATCAGATCATTCACCGTCAGTCAGTCCGCGTGAAAACAGCCGTTAAGGAATGGCTGCGGCGTCGCCAGCCAGGGTTCTGGCAGCGGCGCTGGGCCGCCGCAGTGAAGCTGTCACGCCGCAAACAGCCTGATTAGATCAATGCGCCATGGCGTGTCCGGGACAGTACGCGAGCGTCAGCGAGCGCCCCGGCACGACGGCTGCGGGCGCTCGCTCGCGCTCGCGCACTGTCTCAGCACCTGGTTGCCAGACACGCAATTGCAAAAACAAAAAGAGCAGCCGCCTGTGCGACTGCTCGAAGGAACCAAAGAAAGGAGGTTGATGCGAAAACCTGTTACCCTCTGAACAAAACTCTGCCCGCTGCGGCGTAACCCAAACACCACAACAGACACATCGTAAAACGCCGCCGCTGGTGCGCCATCCGACCCCAAAGCCTCAGTCATAATAACTGCCCGGCCTGCCGAACGGCTGTCAGCCGCGTTTCAGACGTTTTCCATAAAAGCGATTGACGTGCCAGAAAGCCTGCGCCTGATGCTCATCAGGTTAAGTCACCGACAGCACAGGCAGTTCGCGCGAGGGCCGCTATAACAGGCCGCGCGCCGCAGTGTGTTATCGGTCAGTCTGGTCAGATTAGTTCGGGCAGAATAACAAGTGCAGTCGGTCAGGTTGAAAGATGCCTGTTTCAGACTCAAACCTCAGGTGCGCTGAAAGCCCTTTTCGATTTCACGCATGGTCACGCGCAGAATGATGGGTCGCCCGTGCGGACAGGTGGCGGGATTGTCAGCCTTCAGCAGTTCATCAATCAGCCAGCGCATCTTTTCGGGCGCGAGCGACATATTGATTTTGATCGCCGCGCGACAGGCCAGGCTCGCGGCAATTTCGGCGCGCAGTTCATCCATCGTCAAACCGCGCCGCTCCTGCTCAATCGCGTCAAGCAGTTCAGCGAGCAGTTCACGCGCTGTTCCCGCAGGCAGCATCGCCGGCACAGCCTTGATCGCAATCGTGCGCCCTGACAAGCGGCCCAGCTCAAAACCATTTTCTTCAAGCTCCGGCAGCGCCTGATCAATCACTGCGGCCTGCGCCGGAGTCAGATCAAGCGTTTCAGGCAACAACAACCGCTGCACTTCGATGCGATGACGCGCGAGCGCGCGCCAGTGCTGCTCAAACAGAATCCGTTCGTGCGCGACGTGCTGGTCAATCACAAGCAGGCCGCTGCGGTCTGCGGCGAGGATAAAACTGTTGTGCAACTGTCCGAGCGGATTGATTTCATCGGCATCAAGCGAAAGGTTCTGCGCCGGTTTGAAATTCGAGCCGGACGCTTCAACCCCGCGCGCGCCGAGACAGCCGAGGCGATTGCCGTAACGAATAATGACCGGCGCTTCAGGCTGCGCTTCTTCATCAGATGTTGCAGGCGCAGGTTCGCGCTGAGTCGAAGTCGCTGGCGAAAGTGCAGGCGCTTCGCCTGAAGGTGACGCGGCGACTTGTTCCGTCGGTGGTTCAGGCGCAAAGGTCAGATTCATTTTGCGCTGTTCCGGCGCGGGCGGCGGCGGTTTCGGCGCCTGAATGCGAAACGCGCCCTTCAGTTCCTCGCGCGAAACCGACGGCGGCTCCGGCGATTTTTCAGCCGCAGGAATTTCAGGCTCGACTTTGCGAACAGCTTCCGGCGTTCGTTCAATGAACGGAGTGACGGCAGATTTGGCTGCGCA
>CAYWDW010000474.1:0-5070 GCA_964457105.1 uncultured Heliobacteriaceae bacterium | reverse complement strand
GGCGCTGATTCAGGCGCTTGACCATCCAAACGAAAACATCAGATGGACTGCCGGAAGATCACTGAGCGAAATCGGCGGACCTGCCGTGCCTGCGCTGCTGGAAGCATTCAGCAACGAAAGCACGCGAACACGAGCCGGTGTGGGATTGCAGCAGGTGCCGCACCATCAATGTCGGCAGGCAGCGCGAATGCAGGCAGTGTCAGAACGCGCGCACCGGAGCGCGGCTGCGCCTGGCCGGAAAACCCGAACCGTTTCGCGTGCGCGACCCGCTGTTCAGAATCTTTCGCGCCGCCGGAGTGATGTGATGCCGACGATTCACGCCCTTCAGCATCTTTTTTCGAGCGTCGAACGCGGGTTCTTTCCGCAGCAGCGACGCGGCTTTCAGACCGTCGCGGTCAGCGAAGAACTGATCGGCACGGCGGATTTGCAAACGCTCGAAGACGCGGCGTTTTATGCCCTCAGCCGCGCCCGCCTCGCCGCCGGTCTGTGCCCGGTCAAAGAGACATTCTTTCAACTGCCGTCGGGCCGCTACGCCGTCGGCAGGACGGTTTATCTGGGCCTTGATGCGCTGGGCCGCGAAGGCAATTACCTGACGCATCACCTCATTGTCAGTCGCGCCGATCTGCTGCTTGTCGCGGCTGACCCGTTCACTTTGCTTTCAGCTCTGCCGCCGAACCTCGCTGATTCTGATCTGACTCCGCGCCGGCTGTCGCCGTGCATCGTTGATTCAACTCCGCAGCAACTGCCTGCCGGTCTGCCTGAAGAGATCAGCCCGGCGCTGTTTGCCGGGCTGGTGAAATCGGTCATTGATGGTCAGGAAAAAACAACGCTGCTGATCGGTGATGAAGCGAAAACGCGCCGCGTGCTGCAGGCGCTGTTTGGCGTGCTGGCGCTGGCAGAAAGGCTGAAGCTGACTTTCTCAACCCATTTTTACGAAGCGCAGCAGCAGCGCGCGCTTTTTGCGCTGGCGCTGGTTGGCCATCGCGCCGAAGCGCCGTCACAGCCGTCGCAGTTTGTCATCTTCGATGCCGCGAGCGGCGAGGCTCCCGTGCTGCAACCTTCGAGTGCTTATGCTGAGTGGCTGGCCGATTGTCTGCAGGCGGGAAGAATTGCCGAAGTGTGCGAATTGAATGAAACGCTCAATGCCCTGCGCCGTGGCAGCGCGTCAATCAGCGATCAGTTGACGGCTTCGGTGCAGGCGTGCGCGGCCTTGTGGGAACGCGCCGGCAGCAATTTTGCCGCTGCCTTGAAAGGCCATCCGCGCACGGTGAAACTGTTGCTGGAACATCTGCCTGAGCCACGCGAACTGGCCGATGCAATCCTGGCCGCAGCCACGCCTGCTGAATTGTGCGGCCAGGCCGCGCCTGAAACTGCGGCTGAATGTTTGTCGGCGCTCAGCGCAGCGGCCACAGGCAAAACGTGGCGTGAGTGGAGCAATCGCTGGAAAGCTGATGCAGCGCTTGCGGCCCTGCCACCCAAACGCACATCGTGGTGGCAGCGGCGGAAGCATTGATAAAACGTACCGCGCCGGACGATCACCCCTGTGCTTACATTACGCCTTCAAGCGTCTCCTGCGCGAGCGAGCGCACGACGGCCCGCATGTCGCCGTCGTTTTCCTTCCACACTTTCAACTGCCGGTCGGCGCTGTTGCCATTTTCGATCATCGTGTGAATGTGGTTGATGTCATCGCGGCTGCCGAGTTCATCCACCACGTCATCAACGAATTCGAGCAGTTCCCTGAGCAGTTCGCGCACCGGCACTTCCTTCTGCTTGCCGAAATCAATCAGCTTGCCGTCGAGGCCGTAGCGAATGGCGCGCCATTTGTTTTCCTGAATCAGCGCGCGGTGATAAATCCTGAAGGTCAGATTCTGGCGATAGAGTTTGTAGAGTTTGGCCGTGATGGCCTGCAACAGCGCGGCGACGGCCAGGGCGTCGTCAACCTTCGGCATAATGTCGCAGATGCGGTATTCAAGCGTCGGGAAGAACGGATGCGGGCGCACGTCCCACCAGATTTTCTTGCCGTTATCAATGCATCCGGTTTTGATCATCAGGTTCAGGTAATTTTCAAACTCGCTCCACGACTCGAAGTGTTCGGGGATGCCGGTGCGCGGGAAGTGTTTGAAGACTTCCGAGCGATAACTTTTCATCCCCGTGTTGCGCCCGATCCAGAACGGCGAACTGCACGTCAGCGCCAGCACGTGCGGCAGCATGTAACGCGCCTGGTTCATGACGGCAATCGCCGCTTCCTTGTCCTCGATGGCGACGTGCACGTGCATGCCGAAAATCAGCAGGGCGCGCGCGTGAAGCTGCATCTCCTCAATCAGTTGTTCGTAGCGTTCGTGATCGGTGATCCGCTGATCGGCCCAGTGTGAAAAGGGGTGCGTCGAAGCGGCCACGATGGTCAGGCCCTTGCGGTGGGCAAGTTCGGCAATCGTGCGGCGCAGCTTGATGAGATCGGTGCGGGCTTCCCCGACGTTGGCGCAAACGCCGGTGCCGACTTCGACCATGGACTGATGCATCTCCGGCTTGATCTGTTCGCCCAGAATCATCCGGCCTTCGTCCATCATCTCGTTGACGCGAGAACGCAGATCGCCGGTCTGCCGGTCAATGATCTGAAATTCTTCTTCGATTCCGATGGTGAATGCGTTGTCAAACGGCATACAAGCCTCCGCAGATGTGGAGGGCGGGCGCAAGCAGGGTGACTGATTCCGCCCGCTCTTCCGGGGTTGCGTGTGCCTCAACTGAGGCTCAGGTTCAGGCGCCGGGGTCGCTCACAGTCGTTTTTTTCGAGCGCGGAGCGCGGGCGCTTTTCGGTGCGGCGCTGCCGGTCTTTCTGGCGGTCGTCGTCTTTTTTGCGGTCGCAGTTTTCTTTGCCGCTGACTTCCGGCTGCGCGCCAGTTTGACCGGAGGCTCTTCCGCCGCTTCAGACACGGCGGAGGATGAATGCAGGCTCGCGCTGCCGTCACCTGAATCGCCCGCCCCGGAAGCAGCCGAAGCGGCGACGCTCAGCACATCGTTATCCAGAAAGCGATTCCAGCGGTGATGGCGCAGCGTCGGCTCGCCGTTCCTGGCGTAATCAACCAGCATCCTGGCCACGGCATCAACGATCCAGTTGAAATACGGCTCGGTCACTGACCAGATGTCGGCATCGGGCGCGGGATTCATGAAGTCAATTGCATAGGGGATGCCGTCCTGGATGGCAAATTCGACGGTGTTGAGGTCGTAACCGAGGGCTTCGTTGAGCAGCCGCGTTTCGCGCACGATGCGGTCTTCGAGTTCGGGCGTCAGCGGCGCTTCGTCGCGCGGTACATAGCGGCGGTGTTTCGGGTCGTAAGGCATGACGAGTACCTCGCGCCGCCCGACGCAGTAACAGCGCACGTAATCCGTGAAATCAATAAATTCCTGCAACGTCATCGCCAGCGTGCCGGTCTGGTTATAGCATTCCCACAGGTGTTCGAGCGATTCGACCTTGTAAACATCGCGCCAGCCGCCGCCATCGTGCGGTTTGAGAAACGCCGGCAACCCGACGTAATCCACAATGCCCTGCCAGTCGAGCGGGAACTCCAGGTTGCGCAGCGACGCATCGGTGACGCCCTTGATGTAAGACCGCTGCGGCAGCAGCACCGTTTTCGGCACGGCCACGCCGAGCCTGGAGGCCAGCGAATAGTTGAAGAACTTGTCATCAGCCGACCACCAGAACGGGTTGTTGACCACGATGGTGCCGTTCAGCACGGCGTGCTTCAGAAAGGAGCGATAGTACGGAATCTCGTGTGAGATGCGGTCAAAGATGAGCCGGTATTCATTGCCCTCAGCGGCTCTGATGCCGCCAATGTTGATGTATTCGGCGGTCACGCCGGCATTCAGGCTGTTGATCTTGTCAATCAGGGCCGGGGGAAAGGTGTTCTCCATGCCGACCAGAATTCCGATTTTCATTACAATCTCCGTTGTGGTTATGGACATTCAGCCGCCAGGCCGGGTTCTGCTACTGACGGCTGTCAGATTTCAATTGCGCATGAGTACAGCGCCTTTAATGGACTGCTGCCGTCTTTCCAGCCTGTGCCGCGAGGCAGGCTGACCGACGCAAGACTGGTAATCGCCAGGTTTCTCAGGTTATGATCTTTCGGCAGCGAGTTATCTGAGTAATCCAGGTTATAACCTGAAAGGTGTAAAAGTTCAATGAGTCTGACAGGGCTTTTCGTAGTGTGCAGACAGGCAGTCATGGCGCTCGTGCTGATCGCGGTCGCCTGTGTTTTCAGTCTTCCGGTCAGCCAGGCCGGTGATAAAAATCCGCGCGCTGAAGATGTCGTCGAGAAGGTGATTCTGGCTTATGGCGGGCGGCCCATGCTTTACGGTGTGCAGCGCAACGGGATCATCAAAAGCAATCTGAAGCTGCTCGCCGGCGCGTCCGCCCGCGAAGGCCGCACCACCATCAAATTCATTCGCAAAAAAAAGTTCACCGAAGACCTGGTGATGCTCGAACTTGATCTGCCCGACACGAAATACGTGATCGGCTTTGACGGGCAGAAGACCTGGGCACAGCTTAACGGCGAACCGCAGGAGCCGGATGCGGCGACGGTCAGGGCCTTCCGCACGTCGCACTTTCACAGCTATGAATCGCTGCTGCGGTACAAGGAGATTGACGCGAAGCTGGAATATGTCGGTAATCAGAAGATCGGCCCGCTTGAACTCGACATCATTGACCTGACCCTGCCTGACGGCGAACGCACACGCTATTACATCAGCCGCAAATCGCTGCGCATTCTTTATCTCGAATACGAAACCAGACCGAAGCCGGAAGCTGAGCCGGTCAAATACCGCTTTGAATTTGCCGATTTTCACGCCATCCAGAACACCCTCGTGCCGTATCACGTGCTGGTCTTTGAGAACGGCAAAAAGATCGAGGAACGCAAGGTGGTCGAAGTCGCCTACAGCGTGCAGATCGAAGAAAGCGCCTTCAAAACCGGAGGCGCGAACAAAGCGGCAGAAACCGCCCAGAAGCCCGGCTTCTGAACCGATGCCGGAGAGATGAGCGAAGCGGCAGGTATTTACCTTCACATTCCGTTCTGCGCC
>CAYWDW010000473.1:3854-5075 GCA_964457105.1 uncultured Heliobacteriaceae bacterium | reverse complement strand
GACCCTGCACGTACCTAAAAAACATCCTAAAATCGTTGGGCTGGCGACGCGCCTGCCTGTTTTACAACCCCCGGGCCTCTCGCGGAAGTCAGGCAGGCGGGACGCCTGCGCTCCTTGTTCATCGCATAAATTGACAGGCTTTTGCGGTGCGTGCCAGCATGCGGCGGCCCTGATGAATGAAGTGATCGAAAACTCAACGCCAGCCATCCACGAACGCATCAGAGAACGCGGCGCGTTGCGCACATACATTGAATACGCGATTGCCTGGACGATGCTCAAAGGTCTGGGCGCGCTGCCCCGCACGGCGGCAATCAGATTTGCACAGGCCGTCGGCGCGCTCGCCCGCACGCTGCGCCCGCGCCTGAGCCGTCACGCCGAAGTGAATCTGCGCCTGGCCTTCCCGGACCTTGATGAACGCGAACGCAAGCGTATTGTGCGCAGAGTCTTCAGCAACCTCGGACGACTGCTGGGCGAAATCAGTCAGTTCCCCCGCTTCAATCGCGACAACATTTCATCAATCGTCGTTTACGAGGGCCTGGCAAACTTTCTGGCCGCGCGCGACGAGGGGCGCGGCGTGATTCTGCTGACCGGGCACATCGGCGCGTGGGAGCTTTCGGTCTTTGCGCATTCGCTCAACGGACATCCGATGTCATTTCTCAAACGCAACGTTGACAATCCGCTGGTTGAAAGGCTGGCTGAAAGCTATCGCCTGCGGCACGGCAACCGCAGCATTGACAAGCGCGGCTCGGTGCGTGAAATCCTGAAGACGCTCAAAGCCGGCGGCGTGGTGGGCATTCTGGCCGATCTGAACGCCACGCGCGAAGAAGGCGTCTTCGTTGATTTTTTCGGGACGCCCGCTTCAACCACTGCCGGAGTCGCCACGCTGGCCCTGCGGACAGGCGCGGTGGTGCTGCCCGGTTACATCGTGTGGGACGACAAGACAAAAATTCATCGCCTGCATTTTGAAAAGCCGCTTGAGACCATCAGCACCGGCAATCAGAAAGAAGACGTGATCGCCAACACGCAGCGTTACACGAAAGCTCTTGAAGACATCATCCGCCGTTACCCCGATCAGTGGTTGTGGATTCATCGCCGGTGGAAGACCAGGCCGGAAGGTGAACAAGAGATTTACTAATGGCTGGTACAGTACCGGGGGGGGGAGCGAGCGGGGCGGGTTGGAGCCGGCAGAATTTATAAGCACCGCGCAAACCCACCCCGGGG
>CAYWDW010000473.1:0-3844 GCA_964457105.1 uncultured Heliobacteriaceae bacterium | reverse complement strand
ACATTTTTTTTCATTTGGTCTTTAACTGTCCCGTGGGGGTGGCGCGGGGGGTTTTGTGCCAGCGTTTTTTTTGCCACCGCCGCTCGCCCCCGCTCGCGGTACTGTACCTGATCTGAATTTATGGATTTGAAAGTTCTGCTGACAACCTTTGGCATGATCTTCCTGGCTGAAATGGGAGACAAAACGCAACTTGCCGCCATCACGATGGCGGCGCAGACACGCAAGCCTGTCGCGGTCTTTATTGGCGCATCGCTCGCGCTCGCCGCAGTTTCCCTGATCGGCGTTGTAGCAGGCAGCGTGCTGGCGCATTACATCAACGCCGAACACCTGCGCAAGGCCGCGGCCATCGCCTTCATCGTCATCGGCGCGCTGATGCTGTGGGGAAAACTGTGAAAGCCCGGCTGATGCTGGCTGATTGAAAAGTTTGAAGCCACGGATCCAAAAACGATACAGGAAGGCTCTTTCCGGCGGCACGAAACGCGATGGCAGTATTGACAGAACCCCAACGATGAGTCTGACAAAGAAAGATTTCGCTGCGCTGCTTGCCAGGTTTGTCGAAGTCGCTCGGCGAAATGGAGCAACCATTGAATCTGTAGTTGAGGCGCACTGGCTTCCTGCATTTGAAGCCAGGCTGCCTGTTCCAATTCCCAATCGCTTCCGCACTTTTCTCAACTGCTATTCTTTTGTCGCACTGGAAGCCGCACAGGTTTCTTTCTTCGATAACAGTGGAACAAACGATGAAACCGAACTGACGAAAGCAGTCTTCAGAGATAAAGGAATGGCTGAAGCGACACTGTCAGCGAGATACCTTCTCATCGGGCGTTCAACTTCTCACTGGTATGATCCAGTCTGCTTTGATCTGAACCACCTCAGGAAAGGTGATGCCCCGATAATACAGTTCGATCACGAACAGATTCTTTGCAATCACCGTCTGGTAGTTGTCCACGAAATTGCAGAATCATTTGAAGCCTTGCTTCTCAGTGTAACTGAATAACCGCGTGCAATCTGCAATCTGCAATCTGCAACCTGTGATCCGGCTGATGCTGGTTGCAGGCGAGGCTTCCGGCGACAAGCACGGCGCGCATCTGGTTGAAGCGTTGCGCGCACTGAAACCACAGGCTGAATTTGAACTGTTCGGCGCGGGCGGCGATGAGATGCGCGCCGCCGGAGTTGAAACGCTCGTGGACGCGCGCGAAGTGGCGATTATGGGCGTGCTGGAAGTGGCGGCGGCGATGCGAAAATTTCTGCGCGCCTTTCGCACTTTGCGCGATGCCGCCCGCGCGCGACAGCCTGACGCGGTGATTCTGATTGACTGGCCGGAATTCAACCTGCGCCTGGCCCGAAGACTGAAGCGTGACGGGCAGCGCGTCATCTATTACATCAGCCCGCAGGTCTGGGCGTGGCGCAGCTACCGGGTCAGTCAGATCAGGCGCGATGTCGAACGCATGCTGGTCATCCTGCCATTTGAAAAGGATTACTACGCCGGGCGCGGAGTGCAGGTTGAATACGTCGGACATCCGCTGCTCGACAGCGTGCGTGTCACGGCCACACGCGCAGAGTTCTGCGCAAAATACGGCTTCGATTCATCAGGGCCGCTCGTGGCGCTGCTGCCAGGCAGTCGCCGCAAGGAACTGGCATACATTCTGCCGCCAATGATTGCGGCTGCGCGGCAGTTATCTTCATCGCGCCCTGACATTCAATTCATCCTGCCGCTGGCACCAACCATTACCCGCGCCGAAGCCGAACGGGCGACTGCAGCGGGCGGCGGCGCAGCGAATGTGCGCGTCATTGAAAACGACACTTACAACGCCGTCGCCGCGGCCACGCTCGCAGTTGTAGCGAGCGGCACGGCCACGCTTGAAACGGCAATTATCGGCACACCGCTGATTGTCGTGTACAAAGCTTCGCAACTGAACTGGCGACTGTTTCGCCCGCTCATCAACGTGCCGTTTGTCGGCATGCCCAACCTGATTGCAGGCCGCAAAGTTGCGCCTGAACTGTTGCAGGATCAGCTCAGCGCCGACAACCTGGCCGCACAGATCACGTCATTTCTGAATGACAACAATTCTCTGGCCCAGGCCCGCGCCGATCTCGCCGCAGTCCGCGCCCGACTTGGCGAAGCGAACGCCTCACAGCGCACCGCCCAAGCCATTCTCGACCTGCTCGGCAAAGAATCAGCGAGATGACGCCTTTCATCGTTCATCGTTCATCGTTCATAATTTTCCCGTGATGACTCTGGATGAAAAGCTGCAAAACCTGCCAACTCAGCCGGGCTGTTATCTGCACAAGGACAGCCGGGGCCGGATTATTTATGTCGGCAAGGCAAAGAACCTGCGCAACCGCGTGCGGCAGTATTTTCAAAGCTCGCGCACGATGGATGCCAAGACGCAGAAACTGGTGTCGCTGATTGCTGATTTTGAATTCATCATCACTGACACTGAAACTGAAGCGCTCGTCCTTGAATCCAACCTGATCAAGCTGCACAAGCCGAAATACAACGTGATGCTCAAGGACGACAAGCAGTACCCGCACCTGAAGCTCACGCTCAACGAACCCTTCCCGCGCATTATGAAAACGCGCCGGATCGAAAAGGATGACGCGGCCTATTTCGGCCCGTACCTGCCGGCGTCGCTGGCCGATAAAACCGTCACGCTGATCAACCGCGAATTTCAGTTGCGCACCTGTTCGGATGAAGTCTATGAAATTTACAAACGCGCCGGGCGGCCCTGCATGGAGTATCAGATCAAACGCTGCCTCGGCCCGTGTCAGAAAGATTTGTGCAGCCCGCAGGAATACGCTGAAGTCGTGCGCGATGTGAAGATGCTGCTTGACGGCAAGGACAAGGAACTGGCCGTCAGCCTGGAAGAACGCATGCTGAAGGCTTCGGAGCAAATGCGGTTCGAGCAGGCGGCCAGGTATCGGGACCTGCTCAAAACCGTGCGCGCCCTGGGCGAACAGCAGAAGATGATGACGATGCCCGATCAGGACATTGACATCTTCGGTTATTACCGCGAAGGCGCGCAGCTTGCCCTGCAACTGTTCACGATGCGTGAAGGCAAAATCATCGGTCGTCGTGAGTTTTACTGGGAGGATCTGCCCGAAGATAACTTCGATCCGAGCGAATTTCTGGGCACGGTGCTGGAGCAGTATTACACCATCGGCAATTACATCCCGCTGGAAATACACGTGCCCGTTGACTGGGAAGATCGCCCGCTGCTGGAGCTGGCGCTGACGGTAAAGCGTGGTCGCCGCGTTCACATCCTCGACCCGCAGCGCGGCCAGAAACGCGAAATGATTGATCTCGTCGAAAAGAACGCGAAGCTCGGATTTGAGCAGCGCTTCAGAGTCATCAAACCCGACTGGACCAAAGTCCTCGCTGAGTTGCAGGACATCCTTGGCCTGCCGGCTTATCCGCATCGGATCGAATCGTTCGACATTTCGCACATTCAGGGTTCAGACAACGTGGCCGCGATGGTCGTGTGCGTGGACGGCGAGATGAAGAAAGGCGAGTACCGCAGGTTCATCATCAAAACCGTCGCAGGCGCTGATGATTTCGCTTCGATGAATGAAGCCGTCGGCAGAAGGTATGCACGGCTGCTGAAGGAAGAAAAACCTTTGCCCGATGTTGTTTTCATTGACGGCGGCAAGGGGCAGCTTTCGGCGGCAGCGGCGGCGATGCACGCGCTCGGCCTCGGCACACTGTCAATGGCTGGCATCGTCAAACCGCGCGGGCGTCACGAGGAGATCAGCCACCTCCTGGTCAAAGGCCGCGAAAATGAACCCATCGTGCTCGAAAAACCTTCGCCTGTGCTGCGCCTGGTGCAGATGATCCGCGATGAAACGC
>CAYWDW010000472.1:0-5075 GCA_964457105.1 uncultured Heliobacteriaceae bacterium | reverse complement strand
GCGGGGCACGCCGTTCGGGGAGAGTGGACGGCCACTCAGCGAACCGAGAATCCCCTCGCTTTAGCGATGGGGAGTGTCAACAGTGACAGAAATGACCGAGCTGTGTTTTCTGCTTTTTTCAGAGGAGGCGGACATGAAACATCCACACGCCATCTCCCTCGCCGCGAGGTTGATTGAATCCCGCCTGAAGCGGGAGGCTGCCGAACAATTTCAGGCTGACAGTCTGAATCAGATCAATGCCGAACAGCGCGAATGGGCGATCAGGATTCTGTCAACTCATCTTGATGCCTGTATGCGCCAGGGCATTCATCCTGATTTCAGCGAAGCTGTCGAGGACGCGCTTGATTTTGCCGCGCGGCACGAAAATGCCTACGAACCAATTCCTGAAGGTGCCCGCTGGCATTCGGCCCTGGTGATTATGGAAGAGCAGGACGCTGACCGCCCCCGGACCGGCTGAATGGCCAGGGCTTGAAGCGTCGGCCCCGTCAGCCCGCTTTTCAGACGGCTTTCCAGATCTGTTTCATCATTGACCAGACTACATCCGAAATCGTATGCGCGGCTGCGCCCAGCCACAGCCCGGCGAAACCGGCCTTGAAATACTCCTTGTCGGTGCGCTCCCAGAACGATCCCAAATCCAGACTGACGCGCTCGAATTCAGCCTGCCAGGTCGTCTGTGCGCCGTACAGATAACGCTGTCGCACATACAGCACCACGCTGGCGAGCAGCGCAAAAACCGCGATGAAATACAGCACCCGGAAAATCGTGCCGAGCACCAGCCCGTGTGAGAGCCGCGACCGATGGCCAATGGCCATCATATAAGGCACCCAGATGAATCGCAGCGGCCCCCAGCGTTTGTACTGCCGGCTATACAAATCAAGGTCCGGCCCGAACATCAGCCCGGCAAAGACCATCGTGGCTGTGACGATGAAAGCCAGCGGCCAGTTGTTCCAGTACATCCAGCCGCCAATAACGACCGGCGGAACCAGCGCGAAGGTGATGATGTCGTGTGTGCGTCCTGATGGCATAGGCTCATCCTATGCCATAAAACAATTCGACAGAGCAAGCAGCCGCCAACTGCCCGCTCTGTCGAAGGTGTGATGCAGCCGTCTGCTGAGCTATTTTTTCGTCCTTCGTGCGACGGTGACACCGCCGATGAGCATCATCAGCGTCAGATACAGCGAAAGCAGGCCGGGCGTCGTCAGGTCGGGCAGGCTCAGCCAGCCTTGAATGGCTTCGGCAGTCGTCTGCGGCTTTCTCGGACGCGGCGGCACATCGTCCGTCACCGTCCACAGTTTGCCGTCGCGCAGATACATTCGCCGCATCTCTTCGAGATTGAACGGACGCGCGCCGCGACGATTGAAGACCGCCAGTTGATTGCCTGATTCATCAACGGCGCGGTCACGGTCGAGACCTTCAGAAACGGCGAGCGCCTCGCCGCCGTGCAGCTCGAAGGTGGCCACCAGCTTCGGCGTCGGCTTCGGCGAGAAGCCGTAAATATTCGCGTTCTCTTCCGGCGACATCAACTGCACCACGCGCAGGCCGTTTTTGCCGTCAGCGACATAACCGAACAGCGAATTGTTCGTCATGCCGATTTTGATGTCGTGCGCGTCATTGAGCTTGCCGTCAGCATTGAAGGTCTGATCGAGTTTCGGCTTTTCGGGTCGCTCAATGTCCACGATGGCAATGCCGTTTCTGCCGGCAGCGACGTAAGCATAGGTGCGCGCCAGGTAAACATTGTGCGCGTCCTCGATCTTTACGACTGCGCCGGCGACGGCCTTTGCCTGTTCGGGCAGCGTCACGTCAATGACGTGCAGACCTTCTTCATCGGTGACGAAGGCGTAGCGGAACTGCACGGCCACTGAATGCGGCTGCTTCAGTCCCGTGATTTCAGCCGCGACTTTTGGCTCGAACGGATTGTTGATGTTCACAATCACGAGGCCGCGATCACAGGTGATGTAAGCATAGGTCCCGGCAATCGTGATGTTCGACGCGCCTTTGAGCAGGTTGTTCGGATTCCACGTCAGCGTGCGTTTGAGGAAGTTGTTTGACGGATTGCCGTCAAGCAGCGTCGCGGCATTGACCAGAATCAGGCCCTCCTCACGGTCGGTGACGTACAGGAACGCATAGAGCGGATGAATCGGCTGCTTGTCGTCACGATTGACGGCCTCTTCGTTTTCAGGCCGGTGAATGCGGTATTTTTTCGGGAAGATGCTGTCGGGCAGCGAAGCCGTCGGATCAACGCCGAGCGTCGTTGGTGAAGCCACCGCCGTCGCATATTTCGTGTCAACGTAAAGCCGCTGCCCCAGGGGCGACACCGGCGCGGTCGTGATGCGCTCCGAGAAGCCCTTGTTGTCAATGCTGGCAATGTCGTAAACGCGCAAGCCGCCCCTGCCGCTGGCAACATAGGCATATTCGCCGCGGACCTGAATGCTCAGCGCTTCAGGGTTGCCGTGATGTTCATAAGCTTCCTTCAGTTCACCGTGATCTTTCTCGACGTGTTTTTTGTATTCGTCGGGATAAGCCAGCTTGTGCAGGTTCGAACCAATCACGGCCTGCGGTTCGTCGCGTTCGGTGACGACGACGGCGTGCAGGCCATGCTGACCGGCGGCGACCCACGCATAACGGCCAATGAAATTGGTGAAGTTCGTCCCCTGCATCAGAATCTGCGCCATCCACGCATTGTTGTCGCCGCTCTTTGAGAGATGACAATCGGTGCAGGTCTTTGACTCTGAAGTGCTGACCGTGTGCGGCACGTAAGTGCTGAAGGCCTGGCCGCTGTAACCTTCGGATGAAATTGTCTGCTGCTGCGAATAGGTCCATTCGCGGTTCTGATTCTGCGAACTGACGAGAATCGCGCAGGTCGAGCGCGTCGGCGCCACGCGATGGCCCGTGACTGTGCCATCCCTGCCGAGCATATAAATGTCATCGCGCAGTGTCTGAAAGTTGTACTGCGTCCAGTTGCGCACGTTTTGCTCGGCCTCGTTGTGCAGCATCGGTTTCTGTCTGTTGGTGGTCATCGGCAAATGACAGCCGAAACAGCTTGTCGTCCACGACGAATGGCACGCATAGCAGGTCAGATTGCTGTTGGCGTGCGCGAGTTTGCTTTCACCGGCGGCGGTGTCGCCCCACATCTTACCGTCGCGCTGCACGGTTTTGGCGTAAGCCGAAGCGTCGTTGTAATCCTTTTTGCCAGGCGTGACGGTGTCCGCGGTCTGCACGACGCGCCACCATTTGCCGGGTTCGACCAGCGAGTTCTGAATGATCTCGCCGTTGCTGAAGGCGACTTCCTCGCCTTTCTCGTTCTTCTTCTTCACCGGACGTTCAGCCGTGGCGCGCTGAAACATTGCAATCTGCCGACCGCGTTCATCGCGGGCCTTGATCTTCGTCAGATCCTTGCCAACCGAAATGACTTTGCCCTTGAAGCGACCGGCACCCGCCGCCGGGCCTGACAGAATCAGACTGGCCGGTTTCTCAATCGTGCCGTGACAGTCAATGCAGTCAATTGAAATGGCGGCCCGCGGCTCCTGATAAAGATTGCCGTTGCCGTGCACGTCCGAAGCCACGTGGCAGTCGGCGCAGTGCATCCCGACTTTGGCGTGGATGTCTTCGAGGTGTACGACCTTCTTGAACTTGTCCGGGTCGTCGGGTTTGATGCGGGTGCCGCGCGCGGTCAGCAGATTGCCCTTGCGATCCTGTTTGAAAACGGCGCGAAAGACCCAGCCGTGACTGTGAAAATCGCCGAACTGTGTGCGCTGCGCCTGCGGGTTCACATCGGTGTAAATATCGGCGAGGAACTTTTCGTCCTGTCCCCATTTGCCGCGCAGCGCAGCGCCTTCAGGATTGCGCCGCTGAATCGCGTCCTTCTGCTCCGCGCTCAGTTCGGGTTGCTTGTCAGGGTACATCAGCTTGCCGTCGGTTTCGTTGTCCCACCACGTCATGCCGTAATAGGTCGTCACCATGTTCGTGCCCGGATGAACGTGACAGACCATGCACTGACTCGACGGAATGCCGTTGGTCAGTTGATGTTTGATCGGATGGCCGGATTCATTTTTGGGAATGGTCGGGTCAGCCGTCTGCGAGTGACCCAGGTTGCCGAACTTTGCGAACGGCCCGGAATGTTTCGGGTCGCGGTCATTCGCATAAACGACGTGACACGCCGTGCAGCCCGATGAACGGTAATCGCCCGGATTATCGTTGGTGCCAAAGTGCGACAGCATCGGATCGAGCAGACGTGTTTTTTGCAGGCCCAGAAAAACCGGATCGGTGCGCAGCCGCGTGCCGAGGCCGCGATCACTGAGTTTGACTTCGGGTTTGCCCGCCACTTCATCAGGATTGGGCGAGCCGATGTCAGACGGCAGTCCCTTCTTTTCGCCGCCGCGCTCAAAGACGCGCAGGATGTTGCCCGGCTGCGTAACCTCCCATCGCGGCAGCGGCAGCAGATACGGCAGAATGCCTTTTTTGATGATCTCATCCGCCGTCGGCGCGGGGTTGGTGAAGACCTGCAGGATCGCGCCGTCCCTGCCGTAAGCTTCGCCAAAGCGCGCATTCTTGAACGGGAAAGCGCCGTTGTTGTAAAGCGCCGCCGCCCACAGCATGCCGCCGTGCGTCATCATCCCTTTCTTTGCAAACGCCACTTCGCGCTGATGGCATTCAGCGGTGCCGCAGCTTAAGTCAGCCGCGCGAAAATCGCCCGGATTGACGAAGCGAATGTATTCATCGCTCTCCAGGTTCTCGGTCGCGTTCAGTTCCTTCGGGTTGGCCGTCGTCTTCCAGATATTTTTCAGACGCGGCTGCACGTGCGCCTTATTCTTGTCTGCCGCTGAAGGATCGCCGCCGTGACAATCAGCGCAGCCGATGCCGATGTCATCGTCGCCCGTTGCGCCCGGATGCATGGATTCGGTGCCGGTGTGGCAGACCACGCAACCCTGCGATTTCGGATTGACCTTCTTCTGTCGCTGCGGCGCAGTAATGACGCCAGCGCCTGAGTCATTGGCGGCCTGCGAACGGCGGCCCTGCGTGAGCAGGCTGAGGGCCATCACCGCCATGCCGCCCACGAGCCCGAGTAGGCTATCGTG
>CAYWDW010000471.1:886-5079 GCA_964457105.1 uncultured Heliobacteriaceae bacterium | reverse complement strand
GTCAGTCAAATCACTCTTCATCGGGACCAGCCGAAGCTGGGCGGCTCCTGCGTCCGGCTGCGGCAAATCAACGCTGCTGCATCTGTGCGGCGCGATGGATCGGCCCACCTCAGGCAGCCTGACGATTGCAGGCGTCACGCCGGCCACGCTCGGCGATGACGAACTGACCCGGTTGCGCCGCGAAAAGATCGGCTTTGTCTTTCAGTTCTTCAATCTGCTGCCAACGCTGACCGTGCAGGAAAACATCGCGCTGCCGCTGCTGCTCGCGGGTCGCGCTGCCGCCGAAGCAGACCGCTGGGCGCGGGTGCTGGCCGACCGCGTCGGACTGAGCGCGCGCCTGAATCATTACCCGCAGCAATTATCCGGCGGCGAAATACAGCGCGCCGCCATCGCCCGCGCCATCATTCATTCCCCGGCCCTGCTGATCGCCGACGAACCGACGGGCAACCTTGATTCCGACAACGGCACGCGCATTCTGCAACTGCTGGCGAATCTCAACCGTGAATTGCGCGTGACGATCCTGCTGGCCACGCACGACGCCAGAATTGCCCAGGCAGCGCGCCGCCTGATCTGCATGCGCGACGGGCTGATTGAACGCAGCGAAGAACCTGCATCGAGGCCGCACGAAGGAACGCGAAGGTTCAGTTCACAGTCTTCGTGATGAACAGTCGCCAGCATTCCGGCACCACATGCGTTTGTTTCGACAGTTCATTTTACGGCGACTGAGGCAGGAACGATTACGTTCCGCCGCCACCATCCTCGGCATTGCGCTCGGCATTGCCGTCATCATTGCCATTCAACTGACCAACGAGAGTTCGCTGCGCGGCTTTGCGACTGCGATTGAAACCGTCTCCGGCAAAACCTCGCTTGAACTCGTCGGCGCAGGCCTCGGTCTGGATGAACTGAAACTGGCCGACCTCGGCTGGCTGCGCGAATACGGGCAGGTCAGTCCCGTCATTGAAGGCGATGCGCGCGCGCAGGTCGGCAGTACGGCTGAATCGCTGAAGGTGCTGGGCGTTGATATTCTGCGTGATCGTTCGCTGCGCGATTATCGCCTGCTGGAATATGCCGACAGGCAGCGCGAGCCTTCACCGACTGAATTTCTGTCCCTGCTCAGCGACCCGCATTCAATCATCCTCACTGAAAAATTTGCGCGCCGTTACAATCTCACAGTCGGTTCGCAGATCACCTTGACTATCGGAGACAAAAACGAAAGCTTCACGATTCGCGGCCTGCTGCGTGACGAAGGCCCGGCGCGCACGCTCGACGGCAGCTTTGCGCTGATGGACATTGCCGCCGCGCAATGGGCTTTCAATCGCCTGGGCCGCCTTGATCGCGTGGATATAAAGCTGCGCGATGACGCGAACATTGATGAAGCCGAACGGCAGATCGCTGAACGCTTACGGCAAAGCGGCGTTGAAGGCCTCTCAGTGCAAAGACCGGCGCGGCGCGGGCAACAGGTTGAAAAGATGCTCGCCGCGTTTCATTTCAACCTCACGGCCTTGTCATACATTGCGCTGCTGGTCGGACTGTTTCTGATTTACAACACGGTTTCGATTTCGGTCATCACGCGCCGCGAAGAGATCGGCACGCTGCGCGCGCTCGGCGCAACGCGGCGCCGCATTCTTGCGCTCTTTCTGGCTGAAGCGGCGCTGCTCGCGCTCATCGCCTGCACGCTCGGCCTGCTGCTCGGATGCTGGCTTGCTGACGGCGCGGTGAAGCTGACGTCAACGACGGTCAGTGCGCTTTACATTGCAACTGCCGCGGCGGTGCCTGCGCCCGGCCTGAAACATTTCCTGCTCGCTTTCGCCGTCGGGTTGCCGCTTGCGCTGCTGGCGGCGCTGCGGCCTGCGATTGAAGCGACGCGGGTGCAGCCAGTGACCGCAATGCGCGACGCTGACCGCCTGGAATCGCGGTTCAGATTGCACCGCCGTTATCTGATCCTGCCGACGCTGTTGTTTGCGCTGGCGTGGTGGCTTCAGCGGCGCGGGCCTGTGGCGGGACTGCCGCTTTTTGGTTATGCCGCCGCAGTGGCGATGGTGTTTGGCGCGGCGTTGCTGGTTCCGGCTGTCCTTTACCTGGTCACGCGACTGAGTCGCCGTCCGCTTGCTTTTCTTTTCAAAGTTGAAGGACGACTGGCGAATTCAAATCTGGCCGGAGCGATTCCGCGCATTTCAATTTCAGTGGCCGCGCTCGCTGTCAGCCTGGCGATGATGGTGGCCATTGCAGTGATGGTCGGCAGCTTTCGTGAAACGGTGATTTACTGGGTCAGTCAGACACTCAGGGCCGATCTGTACCTGCGACCGGCCAGCCGCAGCAATGTCACAACCGAAGCCGTGATTTCGCCCGAAGTCGCGCGCGCCGTCACCGCGCATCCGCAGGTCGCGGCAGTTGATGCGTTCCGCAATTTCGATGTGCCTTATGCGGGCAGACTGGTGACGCTTGGCGTTGGTGAATTTTCAGTGCTGCTCGAATACGGCAACCTGATGTTCAAGACTCCTCAGGACTGGCGCAGCGTGATGCGCGCCATGATCGGGCGCGATGAAGTCATCGCCTCAGAAAGTTTCGCCATCAGGTATCAAAAAAACGTGGGCGACACCATCAGCATTCCCACGCCGAAAGGAGAACAGAGTTTTCGCCTCGCCGGAATCTATTACGACTATTCCAGTGATCGCGGCATTCTGGTGATGCCGCGCGCCACCTTCGAGCGTTATTTCGGCCCGCAGCCACCGACCAGCCTGACGATTTATCTGAAGCCGCAGGCCGATGCTGACG
Source organism: uncultured Heliobacteriaceae bacterium (assembly GCA_964457105.1). Lineage (GTDB taxonomy): Bacteria > Acidobacteriota > Blastocatellia > RBC074 > RBC074 > DASRDU01. Next base: position 2,304 of record CAYWDW010000471.1, on the reverse strand, counting down.
CCGTGCGGCAGCAAATTCTGCACACGCTCGGTGATCGCTATCGCGTCTTTATTTACACCAACGCGGCGCTGCGCGCAGAAGTGCTGCGCATCTTTGACAGCACGTTTGCGATTACGTGGGCGCTTGAAGTCATCGCCATTTTCGTCGCCATTGCCGGAGTCGTCAGCACGCTGCTGACGCTGATTCTCGAACGCCGGCGCGAGATTGCCATGCTGCGCCTGATCGGCGCTGATCGCGGCCAGGTGCGGCGCATGGTCGTGATCGAAGCCGCGCTGATCGGCGGCATCAGCCAGGGCATCGGTCTGGTCATCGGCCTGCTGCTTTCGCTCGTGCTGGTTTACGTCATCAACGTGCAAAGCTTCGGCTGGACGATTCAGTTTCACCTGCCGGTCATGTTTCTGCTTCAGTCATCGGCATTGATATTGATCGCGACGGCCTTGTCCGGCATTTATCCGGCGCGGCGCGCGGCAGAGCTTTATGTCGCCGGGCAGATGGCTGAGGAATAGAAATGAACAGGATTCTCACGCTCAAAAACAAGCAGTGGATATTCATCCTGTCTATGCTGTTCATCCTGTCTGTCAGCTTTGTTTTTGCTGATGAATGGAAGCAGGCGCTGCCGGGTTATAAGTTCAGTTTTGTCCGCGATCACGCGAGCCATCCCGATTACAAAATCGAATGGTGGTATTACACCGGCAATGTGGTCACAAACGACGATCACCGCTTCGGCTATCAACTGACCTTCTTTCGCGTCGGCGTTGATCAGGCACCGGTCAACCCGTCGCGCTGGGCGGTGCGCGATCTGTTTATGGCGCACCTCGCCGTCACTGACATCAGCGGTCAGCAATTTCGCTTCACTGAAAAGATCAATCGCGCGGGCATCGGCTGGGCAGGCGCGGCAACTGACCGCTACCGCGTCTGGAACGAGGACTGGGAAGCGCAACGGAACGAACAGGGGCAGATGATTTTGCGCGCAATGCAGGACGGCATCGGCCTTGAACTTACGCTCGATCAGGGCAGGCCGCCGGTCATTCACGGCGCGCGCGGCGTCAGTCAGAAAGGCGTGCAGACTGGCAACGCTTCGCATTATTACTCGCTGACGCGGATGCCGACGCGCGGCGCAATTGTGATTGACGGTAAACGTTACGAAGTCACCGGCCTGAGCTGGATGGATCACGAATTCGGCACGAGCTTTCTCGAAAAAGAACAGCAGGGCTGGAACTGGCTCTCGCTGCAACTCGACGATCAGACCGAACTGATGTTGTACGAATTTCGCCGCACCGACGGCCAGCGCGACCCGCACAGCAGCGGCACTTTCATTGATTCAGCAGGTCAGGCAGCAACGATTACCGCCAGCGAATTCACGCTCACGCCCGAAGCGCAGTGGCATTCGCCAAAGACCGGAGCAAATTATCCGGTCG
>CAYWDW010000471.1:0-876 GCA_964457105.1 uncultured Heliobacteriaceae bacterium | reverse complement strand
TGCGAGCAGTGATGAACGATCAGGAACTTGTGACGACTGAATCAACGCGGGTGAATTACTGGGAAGGTGCGGTCGAGGTTACGGGCACAAAGGCTGGCAGGCCGGTGCAGGGGCGTGGTTATCTGGAGATGACCGGATATGCAGGCGCAGCGTTGAGCGCGATTCTGGAATGATGGATTTTCACTTCCGCTTCTTCTTTTCTGACTGCGCCCTGCGTTCGAGTTGTTCTCTGGCCAGCACAGCCGCTTCGTGAAGCTTCCGGCGCAGCAGATCAAGCGGCGGCAGATCGGTCAGATATGCGGCGACTCTGATTCCGCTTTTGTCCAGTTGCAGCAATTCAACCTGCTCATCGGATTTACCTGCGCACAAAATCAGCCCGATGGGTTCTTCCTCCCAGGGCTGTCGTTCGTATCTGTCGAGCCAGCGCAGATAAAGTTCCATCTGCCCTTTGTCAGCCGCCTGAAATTTTTCGAGTTTCAATTCCATCGCCACCAACCGTCGCATGACGCGATGAAAGAGCAGGAGGTCGAGATAATAATCTTCGCCATCAACTGTGATTCGCTTCTGCCGCGCCACAAAAGTGAAGCCGCCGCCGAGTTCGAGCAGAAACTTTTCCAGTTCGCGCAGGATTGCAGTTTCCAGATCCTTTTCGCTGTACTCGTCCTTCAATCCCAGGAAATCCAGAAATTGACACTCCCCATTGCTAAAGCAAGGGGATTCCCGGTTCATTGAGTGGCCGTCCACTCTCCCCGAACGACGTGCCCCGCCGTTTGATATTCAACGCCGCGTTATGGTCACGATGAGCGACAAAACCACAGGCGATGCAGCGATGTTCGCGCACCGCCAGAGTCTTGCGGACTCGGTGGCCACACTCGG
>CAYWDW010000470.1:0-5081 GCA_964457105.1 uncultured Heliobacteriaceae bacterium | reverse complement strand
GGCGTTGTCATTTCCAGGCGGGGCGGGGGGGTGGTGGCGTGCATGGTGGGCGTCAATGTGGCGCACGTGGATGCCGGCTTGCGCAGCAACGACTGGGCGATGCCTGAAGAGGTCAACCGCGTGCTGACTGACCGGCTCTCGGACCTGCTGCTGACGCCGAGCGCCGATGCCGATGAAAACCTGCGCGCGGAAGGCATCAGCGCTGAAAAGATTGCGCGGGTCGGCAATGTGATGATTGACACGCTGTTTCGGCAGCGCGACATCGCGCAGCAGTTGCGCGTGCTGGCAGAACTTGAACTCAAGCCGCACGAATTTGCCGTGCTGACGCTGCACCGCCCGGCGAATGTGGATGATCCGCAGGTGCTGGGGCCGCTGCTTGGCGCGATGGGCCGGGTTGCCGCCGAGCTTCCGGTCATCTTTCCGGCGCATCCGCGCACGCAGGCGCGCATCAGGGAATTCGGCCTCACCGTGCCGGAGGGCGTGCGGATTCTGAGTCCGCTGGGTTATCTTGATTTTCTCAGTCTCTGGAGTCGGGCGCGACTGGTGCTGACCGATTCCGGCGGCTTGCAGGAAGAGACGACCGCGCTCGGCATTCCGTGCCTGACGCTGCGCGAAAACACCGAACGCCCGATCACGGTTGAGCAGGGCACCAATCGCGTGGTGGGCTGCGACCCGGTGCGGATTACCGCCGCCGCTTTTGAAGTATTGCAGGCGGGCCGCAGCCCGAACGGCCCGGCGCGCGCGCCGGAATTATGGGATGGCCGGGCCGCCGAAAGAATCATCAACGCGCTCGTTGAGCGCAGCCGTCAGCCTCGGAAATAACCAGACATTGATCGTGTAAGGTAAGTTCGGGCCGATCAGTCACGGGCAGGCCCGGATAGCTCTGAAAACATTATTCACCCTGAAATAGTTCACTCGGATTTCTGATAATGTCAGCCACTTTAGCAGACAAGGAAAAGGAACGACCGCTGCCGGTTCCGGTTGAGGCCGGACAGGCTGAACCGGTGCTGGCGAATACGATTGAATGGAGCGACAGCCTGCTTTCGCACGCGCGCGAATTGTGGAACCATCGGGAGCTGCTGCTGCTGCTGACGCAGCGCGAAATCAAGGTGCGGTATCAGCAGACGGCGCTCGGCGTGGCCTGGGCCGTGCTGCAGCCGCTGTCGCTGATGATTGTTTTTTCAATCTTCTTTTCGCTCTTTGCCAATATTCCCAGCGAAGGATTGCCGGTGCCGCTGTTTTATTACAGCGGGCTGCTGCCCTGGACCTTCTTTGCCACCGCGCTTTCATTCGCCATTCCCAGCCTGATTGCCAATTCCCACATCATCACCAAAATTTATTTCCCCCGCGAAGTCATTCCGCTGGCCAACGTCCTGGCCGCATTTGTGGATTTTGCCGTCGCCACGCTGGTCTTTGTCGGGTTGCTGGCGTGGTATCGCGTCACGCCGACCTGGCAGATCCTCTGGTTCATTCCGCTGCTGCTGATTCATCTGATCTTTACCATCGGGATCTGTCTGGGCGCTTCGGCGTTTACGGTGCTCTACCGTGACGTGCGCTTTACCGTGCCGCTGATTATTCAGATCTGGATGTTCGCCTCGCCGATTCTTTACTCAACCGAGCGGATCAGGGGCACTACGCGCATGTGGTATCTGACGCTCAATCCGATTGCTTCAATCATTGACGGATACCGGCGCTGCATCCTGCACGGTCAGCCGCCGGAGTTTCGTTATGTGGCCTGCGCCGCCGCCGTGTCGCTCATCGTGCTCTGGCTGGGCTACAAGTTTTTCAAGCATCTGGAGCGGCAGTTTGCCGACATCGTTTAGGGGGTTCAGATGTTTTCACTGCGGGGTTGACCGGGCTGTCGGCCCGGCGCTCAGCCGTGAGCTGTCATCTGCCATCGTATGAAAATCATCACGCTTGACCGGGTTTCAAAACGCTATCGCCTGAGCCGCCTCGGTTCGCGGTCTATTCGGGAAGAACTTGTGCGGGCCGTTGCCGGATTGAAAGGCGGCAACCGGCAGGCTGAACGCAGTGACGAATTTTATGCGCTGCGCGATGTCAGCCTGCAGATCGAACGAGGCGAAACCGTCGGGTTCATCGGCCCCAACGGTTCAGGCAAAAGCACGATGCTCAAGCTGCTGTCGCGGATCATTTATCCGACCAGCGGCAAAATCATCGTCAATGGTTCGGTCGCTTCGCTGATCGAAGTTGGCGCGGGCTTTCATCCTGAACTGACCGGGCGCGACAACATTTTTCTTTACGGCTCGATTATGGGCATGAAGCGCGCCGAAGTGCGGCAGAAGTTTGACCGCATCGTTGAATTTGCCGAACTGGCCCGCTTTCTCAACACGCCGGTGAAGCATTATTCGTCGGGGATGTACGTGCGGCTGGGCTTTGCGGTGGCCGCGCACATCAATCCGCACGTGCTGCTGGTGGATGAAGTCCTGGCGGTGGGTGATGCGGCCTTTCAGAGCAAATGCCAGCAGCGGATTGAGGAATTGCGGCGCGGCGGCATGACGATCTTTTTTGTCTCGCACGATATGGCGGCGGTCGAACGGCTGTGCAACCGCGTCTATTTTCTGCAACAGGGTCAGATCTGTTCGACCGGCGACCCGCAGCAGGTCATTCACGATTATTACAATGCCGTGCTTTACCGGAATGCGCCGACGAGCTTCAGCGAATACAGCGACATCGAAGCGGAACTTGAACCCGGCGGCGACCGCGAGCGCGCGGCTGAAATCACGAACGTGCGCTTCCTGAACCGCGACGGGCAGGAGATTGACACGATTTCAACCGGCGAACCGCTGACGGCCAGAATCGAATACACGGCTTACCGCGCGCTCGAAGACCCGGTCTTTGAACTGCTCTTTTATTCTGCCGAAGGCCACCTGCACACACAGTACACGACGGCAATTAACGGCGAGCCGATTCCGCTGCTACAGGGCAGCGGCGCGGTTGAAATTACCTGCGAGGCATTCGGCCTGACGCCGGGCATCTTCAAGATTGACGCGCTGCTGATGCGCCGCGGCGCGATTGACGCTTACGACCGCAAACCGCGCCAGTATATGATTCGCGTCCTGCCGGGCAGGCGCGTGCGCGGCATGTTTTATTCGCCGCATCAGTGGCGGCTGCTGCCGGTCAGCGAGCCACGGCCACAACCCGAACCCGTCACTGAGGAACGATACCTCTAAGCGCAACCTTCGCTCCCCCCGCTGGTTTTGTATGGATCAGACAATCATTGACAGATGGCGTCAGGCGCTGCTGCTGCCGGGTGAAAGCGACCCCGGCCACAGCGGCGTGCGCGAACTGTCGGAATATTTCGGCATCAGCGAGGCCGAAGCGCAGCAGTTGTGCGCGTCGGCGCTGGCCGATTCAAAGCAGGAATGGGAAACGGCCACGCGCCGGACCACGAATGAAATTCTGGATTTCTATGACCGCACGCGCAGCTATATTTTTGAGCATGTCTGGTGGCACGCGACTGATCTCAGTTTGAATGCCGTCAACATTGCCATCATTGATTACGCCTGTCGTCAGGGCGCGCAGACTTATCTCGATTTTGGTTCGGGCGTCGGGGCGAATGCCATGCTGGCGGCGCGCAGCGGACTGCGTGTGACGCTCGCGGATGTGTCGGCCACGATGCTCGATTTTGCCCGCTGGAGAATGACGCGGCGCGGCCTGCCGGCGCATTACATTTATTTGCGTGAACAGCCGCTGCCCGAAGCGGGCTTCGACCTGATAACGGCGCTCGATGTGATGGAGCATCTGCCGCGCCCGGCGGATGAAATCAGAAAAATGTGTGCGGCGCTCAGACCCGGCGGGCTGCTGATTTTCAATGCGCGTCCGGGTTTCGATGCCGAACGGCCCATGCACATTCTGCCGACGCTTTATCCGGTGCGGCGTGCCCTGCGCGGCAACGGATTGCACGTCGAACCCGGCGCCGAGGCCGACCGCATCAGGGCGCTTGATTATTTCGTGCTGCGCAAAAGCCACGACGGAGCCGTGAAAAAACTGGGCTGGCGACTCTATGACAGTCTGCGTTTCGGGCCGCTCGCTGAAGCCGTCTTTCAACGCATGGACCACGCTCGCAGGCAGCAGCCATCACCGAATCAGACCGCCATCCGGCAGTGAGCGCGATTCGGCACCCGGACAGAAACAGGCATGACAGAGGCAGTGAAAACAGCATCAGTCCCGAAGGTCAGCGTCATCATCCCCGCCTACAACATGGCGCCCTATGTTGGCGCGGCGGTCAGTTCTGTCCTGGCGCAGACCTTTACTGATTACGAAGTGATCGTCATCAACGATGGTTCGACGGACGAGACAGAAAAGACACTGGCACCTTTTCTGAACCGGATCACTTATGTGCGGCAGCAGAATCGCGGCCTGAGCGGAGCGCGCAACACGGGCTTGCGGCTGGCGGCGGGCGAATACATTGCGCTGCTGGATGCCGATGACATCTGGCTGCCGGATTATTTGACCGCGATGGTTGCGCTGATTGAATCCGCCGCACAGCCGGATGTGGTGTATCCGAATGCGGTGCTGTTCGGCCTGCCGCACTGGGAAGGGCGCCTGTTCCAGGACATTTATCCATCCTCGGCGCCGATCACGCTGGAAAAGCTGCTGTCGCGTGAATGCACGGTGTTCGTCTCGGTCCTGTATCGCCGCAGTCTGATGATGGAAATCGGGATGTTCGATGAGCAGATCAGAAAGGGCGGCGAGGATTACGATCTGTGGTTGCGGATGGCGCAACACGGGTGCCGCTTCGCCTTCACGACCGAACCGCTGGTGCAATACCGCAAACGGTCAGATTCACTTTCAAGCAGCGATGAAGGCCTGGCCCGCAGCATGGTTTACATCTGCGAAAAGTTTCTGGCCGGACCGAACTGCACGCCGCGCGAGATCAGCCTGGCCACTGCGCTGAAGGAAGAAGCCCAGGCCAAAATCAACCGCGCCCTGGCCCGGCGCCTGATTGTGCACCGTGATTTCAGCGGCGCGGCCCGTCATCTGACGCTGGCCAATACCTATTTCCGCAGCTTCAAGCTGATGCTGGCCGGGGCGGCGCTCAAACTTGCGCCCGAACTGCT
>CAYWDW010000469.1:0-5085 GCA_964457105.1 uncultured Heliobacteriaceae bacterium | reverse complement strand
CGCCGCCGCACAGGCTGCCGGTCCTGACGCGCAGACGCCGCAGGCGGTGATGGCTGCGGCGCTGCGCTTCATCAGCGTGCCGGTGGTCGTGTCGGCGCTGACGATTATGGCCGGATTCCTGTCGCTGACGCTGACGGCGGTGCCGGCCATTCGTGACACGGCGATTTATGCGGCGCTGGGCGCGGCGTTCACGATGCTGTTGTCGCTGACCTTTCTGCCGGCCTGCCTGGTGCTGGCCGGTGTGCGCGGCAGCGCATTGCAGGTCGGGCTGAGCGGCGGCCTGACCACGAGGCTCCAGGCCGTTGGTCAGTGGGCGACCTCGCACCAGCATTTTTTGTATGTCATCACCGCGCTGATTGTGATCTTCAGCCTGCTCGGCATCCGGCAGATTGTGATTGATATTGATTACTTTCATTTTTTCAGGCCGCAGTCTGAAACCAGCGTCGGGCTGGCTGAAATCGGTCGCCGCCTGGCCGGCGCGGTCAGCTTCGATGTCATCATCGAAAGTGAACATCGCGGCGGAGTCGAAGCCGCGCCGACGCTGGACCGCATCGCGCAACTGCAGCGCTGGGCCGAAAGCGGCAGTCGCGGCATGGATCACACGCTGTCAATCGTGGATTTTCTCAGACACCTGAACCGCGCTTTTCACGGCAACGACCCGCGGCAATACGCCATTCCCAAAGATCAGCAGGTCATCAGCGAACTGCTGTCAGACCGCAAACAGTTCAGCCGCTTTCTGACCGAAGATGGCCGCCGCGCGCGCATCCTGGTTCGTTCGACGCTGTCGGGTTCCGCCGCCATGTCGTCGGCCATCAGGGAGCTTGAAGCGAAAGGCCGCGAACTGCTGCCCGGCTTTCGCGTTTATGCGACGGGGACGCTGGTGCTGCTCAACCGCACTTCGGATTACATCGGCGCCGATCAGCGCAACAGCATCACGCTGGCGCTGGTGACAATCTTTGTCGTGCTGGGGGTACTCTTCAGATCGTGGCGCATGGGATTGACGGCGCTGCTGCCGAATCTGATTCCGGTGCTTTTCTTTTTCGGGTTTATGGGCTGGCGCGGGATTCCGCTGAATCTGACGACGAGCCTGGTGGCGAGCGTCGTGCTGGGCCTGGCGGTTGATAACGCGGTGCAATTCATCATCCGGTTTCGCCGCCTGCACGGTGAAGGCCGCGCGGTGCGAGCCGCCATTATCGAAAGCCTGCGCCTGTCCGGGCGTCCGATCATTTACGCCAACGTCGCGCTGGCTTCGGCCTTTGCCATCTTTGCCTTTTCCACCTTCCAGCCGATTGAATCCTTCGGCCTGCTCTCAGCCGTGACCATTCTGGGCTGCCTGATCGAAGACCTGGTGCTGCTGCCCGCCCGCATGACTGCGCCGGTGTTTCAGGAAGACAGGTCGCCCGCGAAGACACAAACGCTGCCTGATTAATTCCAGCGCAGAAGAGAGATGACGGAACAGACGGAAATAACGAAACACACGGAACAAGACTGAGCGCGCAATCTTTTGTTCCGTGTGTTTCGTTATTTTCGTCGGTTCCGTCGTCGCGCTGTTTTCAGGACGAAGCTGATTGCGCCGGGTCGCGCGGTTGCGGGCTGACCTGCCAGGCGGTGCGGTCGCGCAGCAGCGTTGAGAGCAGCATCGTGTGCAGGCCGTGTCCTGACCGGACGGCGTGAATGTGGCCGAGAATCGGCATGCCGCACAGGGCCAGGTCGCCGATGATGTCGAGCATTTTATGGCGCACGAACTCGTCGGCGAACCGCAGCGGTTGCGGGTTGAGCAGCCCGTCGCTCGTCAGCGCAATGGCGTTGTCGAGCGAGCCGCCGCGCGCGAGGCCGCTTTGGCGCAGGGCTTCAAGCTCTTCGACAAAACCGAACGTGCGCGCCGGCGCGATGGCCTGGGGATAGATACTGGCGGCGTGGCCGTTGCTGAAATTCAGCGCCAGCGTCTGATGACCGATCAGCGGGTGCGGAAAATCAATTTCACAGGTGATGCTGAATGCATCGGCGGGTTCGATGGACATTGAGCGGTTGCGTTCGCTGACGGCAATTCTTTTCAGCACGCGCAGGTAAGCGCGCGGGGCCGACAGCTCAACGACTCCGGCCTGTTCGATCAGCTCCACCCAGAGGTGGCTGCTGCCATCCAGAATCGGCACTTCGAGCGAATCAATCTCAATAATCGCGTTGTCCACTCCGCAACCCAGCAGCGCCGACAGCAGATGCTCAACGGTGGCGATCATGACGCCGGATTTCATCAGCGTCGTGGCGTAACTGACGTGCGCGACGTATTGCGGCGCTGCCGGAATCTCAAAATCGTTGAGGTCCGTGCGGCGAAAAAGATAACCCGTGTAAGGCGGCGCAGGCAGCACCGTGACCTTAACGGGCGAGGCCGAATGCAGGCCAATGCCCTGGGCGCTGAAGTTTCGGCCAATCGTCGTCTGCTTCGACAAGGCTGTTTCCTTTCGGGGCGGCAACAATCAGAATCAAAGCTCAATTCATAGGCAAACACTGCGCCGAAAGTCGGCAGAGTTACGCGGGCTGAGAAAAGTTGCTGGCCGCGCACAGCTTAGCTGCAGGCTGCATAATCCAGGGCTGATTAAGGCGTTGATCGTTTGTGGCCCGGTTGCGACATTGCTCAGCGCGCAGCGTGGCAGGTGCGCCATGCGCCTTGAACCGGAGCCGTCAGTAATCGTATGTTCACGTTTGCGAGCCGGAATCATCCTGTCTGAATCCGGCTGAACTGACAACCGCGAAGAGAAAAACCATGCACAAATCAATGCTTGTTCTTGTGATTTTACTGACCTCGCTGCTGAGTGCAGCGGCGCAGGAGAAAGTGACTGCCATGCAAAATATCGCGGGCGACTGGTCGGGCGTGCTGGATGTGGGCGCGGCGAAACTGACGCTGGTGCTGCACGTCACTGCCGCAGCCGGTGGCCTGAAAGCGAAACTTGACAGCCCCGATCAGGGGGCGACCGGCATTCCGGTTGATACGGTGACATTTCAGGACGGCACGCTGAAGTTTGAAATGAAAGGCCTGATGGCTGCCTTTGAAGGCACGCTCAACAAGGAGGGCACTGAAATCTCAGGCCAATTCTCGCAGGGCGGCAGGTCATTTCCGCTCGCGCTCACACGTGGCATCCAGGCAAAGGAGGCTCCGAAACGGCCACAGGAACCGAAGCCGCCTTACCCGTACCGTGAGGAAGAAGTCAGCTACGCAAACCCGAATGCGCCGGGCGTGACCCTGGCCGGCACGCTGACGCTGCCCGACGGGGCGGGGCCGTTTCCGGCGGTGCTGCTGATTACCGGCTCCGGCCCGCAGGATCGCAACGAATCGCTGCTGGGGCACAAGCCGTTTCTGGTGCTGGCCGATTACCTGACGCGGCAGGGCATCGCGGTCTTGCGCGTGGATGATCGCGGCGTCGGCAAATCAACCGGCAACTTCAAACTTGCGACCAGCCAGGATTTTGCCGGCGATGCTCTGGCTGGAGTCGAATTTCTGAAAGCGCACCGGCAGATCAACCTGCGTCAGATCGGTCTGATCGGGCACAGCGAAGGCGGCCTGGTTGCGCCGATGGTGGCGGCGAAAACAAAGGACGTGGCTTTTATCGTGCTGATGGCCGCGCCGGGCGTGCCTGGCGAAGAGATTCTTTATGAACAGGCCGCCCTGCTCAGTCGGGCTGCCGGTGCATCTGAACAGGCAGTCGCCGAAAATCGCAAACTTCAGGCTGACATGTTCGCCATCGTGAAAGCCGAAAAAGATCCGGCAGTGGCTGAACAAAAGTTGAAGGACCTGATGGCGAAATGGGTGGCGGCATTGCCGGAAGCTCAGCGCAAGCTGCCGGGCGCTTCACCCGCGGTGCTCGCCGCGCAGATCAAACAGGTCAACTCGCCCTGGTTTCGCTTCTTTCTGACTTACGACCCGCGCCCCGCGCTCAGGCAGCTTAAAATCCCGGTGCTGGCCATCAATGGCGAACTCGACTTGCAGGTGCCGCCGAAACAGAACCTGCCCGAAATTGAAAAGGCCTTGAAAGCCGCAGGCAACCGCGATTACCGCATCGTTGAACTGCCGAAGCTCAATCACCTGTTTCAGACCGCGCAGACCGGCGGCTTCGCTGAATACGAAAAGATCGAAGAGACCATCTCCCCGGCAGCGCTGAAAGTCATCTCAGACTGGATTCTGGCAACGGTGAAGGCGAAGAAATAAAAGCAGCCGTCATGCGGCAGGCAGCAAACTCAGCCACACGGTACCGCACCGCGCGCGTGAGCAAGCGTCGCGGTACTGTACCGCGCGCGTGAGCAAGCGGTCTTTCATCTGAACGTCACGCGGCGCGCTTCATAAGCCGCAATCTGCGCTTCGTACTGAAGCGTCAGCCCGATGTCATCAAGGCCCTTGAGCAGGCAGTCCCGCCGGAACGGATCAACTTCAAAGCTGAGCTGCAGGCCGCTTGCATCGCTGAGGCTTTGCTGCGCCAGGTCAACCGTCAGTTGATAACCTTCCTGGGCGCGCGCGCGCTCAAACAGTTCATCAACCTGCGTCTCGCTGAGCCGGATCGGCAGCATGCCGTTCTTGAAGCAGTTATTGAAAAAGATGTCGGCAAACGAAGGCGCAATGACCACGCGAAAGCCGTAATCATTGAGCGCCCAGGGCGCATGCTCACGCGACGACCCGCAGCCGAAATTGGCCCGCGCCAGCAGCATGCTCGCCCCCGCAAAACGCGGCTGGTTCAGTTCAAAATCAGGATTGAGCGACCCGTCAGCCCTGAACCGCCAGTCATAAAACAGCGCATCATCAAACCCCGTGCGGTTGATTCGTTTCAGAAACTGTTTCGGAATGATCTGATCGGTATCCACATTGACCCGATCAAGCGTCGCTACGATGCCAGTATGAGTAGTGAAAGGAGTCATGATTGCAGATTTGAGATTGCAGATTGGAGATTTGAGATTGGAGATTGCAGATTGCAGATTGCGGATTGCGGATTGCGGATTGGAGAATTGAGATTGCCTGGTTCGGCAATCTGCAATCTGCAATCTCCAATCTCAAATATAAAATATGCTCATTTCCAGGTTCGGACATCTACAAAAAGACCG
>CAYWDW010000468.1:0-5089 GCA_964457105.1 uncultured Heliobacteriaceae bacterium | reverse complement strand
AGGATTTGCTGAGTGGCTGCGGTCGTGGCGTGAAAGCAACAGCGCAGTGTCAGAATCATCCCTTCCCAATCTGATTCGTCACCTGCTGCTGCATCCGGCGGCGCTGGCTTTATACTGCCTGCTCGGACTTGTCGGAGCAGGCTGGTTCTGGCGTCAGCGTCAGCAGTCGTGGCGGCACCGCGCCACACGCGATGCCGCCGGCTCAGCCGTGGCGTTTTATCAGGAGATGTTGAATGCGCTCGCCCGCGCCGGGTACGAACGCCGACCCGATCAGACGCCGCTCGAATTTGCCGGTGCGCTGTCAATCCCGGCAGTCACCGAAATGACCCGCATCTATCAGCAGGTGCGCTTCGGCGGCGGACAACTGACCGGAGCCGAAATCGAACTCATCAGCCACCTGCTCAAAGACCTGAAAAAACAAAAGGCGCCAGAGCTGAACTGAACTCTGACCGGAAAGAATTTTTTTCAGCCACGAATGAACACGAATTTTTACGGGTGCTGTTCCATTCGCGACTTGTTTTGCCTGATGGGATTTTCCCGTGCGTCGGTGGGATAAGCTCCGGCCTTCAGCTATCATCGCGGCGAGCAAATGTCTGATTCAAATCCTTAAGCCTTCAGGACTACAAAAAATGGGTTATGCCGCTGTCATCAGTATGTACACTGCCTTCCTGTTTGTGGGCTGGTTCGCGGCGCGCAAGGTGAAGGACGGAACGGCAGCGGATCTGATCGTGGCCGGACGTTCGATGCCGTTGTGGATTGCGACGCTGACGATGACGGCGACGTGGGTTGATGGCGGCTATCTGCTCGGCACGGCTGAAGGCGCTTACAAATCGAGCGTGGCCCTGGGCATTCAGGGGGGCCTCTGTTTCGGCATCAGTCTGATTCTCGGCGGATTGTTTTTTGCGCGCCGAATGCGACGGCTTGAATTCACCACGCTGATTGATCCGTTTGAAGCGCGCTTCGGAAAAAAATGGGCGGCTGTGCTGTTTCTGCCTGCGATGTTTGCCGAAGTTTTCTGGAGCGCGGAACTGCTCGTGGCCATCGGTTCGACGTTCGGCGTCGTGCTGGGCATGAAGCTGACGACGGCGATTCTGATTTCAGCGATTGTCGTGACAGCTTACACGATGCTCGGCGGCATGTGGTCGGTGGCTTATACCGACGCCTTTCAGCTTGGACTGGTGGCGCTGGGGCTGGCGTTCGCGCTGCCGGTGATGCTGGAGGCGACGGGCGGACTCGGCAGCACGTTGTCAGCATATCTGGCGGCGCGACCTGATCGCGGCAGCCTGATTCCGCCGCTACAGGCAAACGGCGGATTCTGGACGACGCAGACGATCATCAACTGGTGGGATGTGAGCGTGATGCTGATGCTCGGCGGCATTCCATGGAACTGTTATTTTCAGCGCGTGCTGTCGTGTCAGACACCGGCGCGAGCGCAGGAGCATTCGATTCTCGCCGGGCTGCTGACGATTTTATTTACCGTGCCGCCGCTGCTGCTTGGCATTTCGGCTTTCAGTTATCACTGGCCGACTGATTTACTGGCGCGGCTTCAGGCGCAGCCTGCCGACACGCTGCCAATGATCTTTCGTTATGTCACGCCGCCGATGATCAGCCTGCTCGGACTCGGCGCCATCATCGGCGCGGTGACTTCGAGTTTCAGTTCATCAATTCTGTCTGCCGGTTCGATGTTCGCGTGGAACTGCTGTCATCGCCTGCTGCGGCCTGATCTGTCGGTTGTGCAGATGAAGCGGCTGATCCGATTGTCAATCGTGCTGCTCGGCGCGGGTGCGGCGGTGATGGCGCTGAAGGTACAGAGCGTGCAGGCGCTCTGGTTTTTCACGAGCGATCTGGTCTTTGTGCTGCTCTTTCCGCAACTGGTCTTCGCGCTCTTTGACCCGAAGGTGAATCGCATCGGCTCAATCACCGCGTTCTGCATCTCGCTTATCCTGCGCCTGGGCGGAGGTGAACCGCTGCTCAGCCTGCCATCGTTCATTCCTTACCCTGAAATCTTCGCTTCATTACTGCCCGGCGAGCCGAAGGACTGGTATGACGGCAGCGCCATGCTCTTTCCATTCAAGACGCTGGCCGCTGGCGTCGGTCTGATTTTGTTGCCGGTGGTCTCACGACTGACAGCAAAGCACGACAAGCCGAAGCCGCTGCGCAATGTGGCGGAAGGTGAACAGGCGCAGGAGGTAGAACTGTAACTCCCTCGTTGCTGCCGATCCCTGCCGACAGTATCATTGCGGAGGAATGAGAGATTCACAAACGAGGTATCAGAGATGAATACGATACTTGAAGAGGTCAGACCTGAAACGGCTGAAATACTGGCCACGCAGGCAAAAGCTCTGGGAATTTCAGTTGATGAACTGATCAACAGAATGCTTGCCAGAATAACGGAACCTCAGTCTGAAGGATTGTCTCTGTCTGAGGTTGACCGGATTCTGGATGAACTGGCTGAAGGTAGCGAGAATCTTTTGCCACTGCCTTCGAACTTTTCCCGTGCAGATATTTACTTTGAGCATGACTAATGGAAATCCTGATTGATACAGATGTTCTGCTTCGCCTTACGATTCCGGCAGATCCTGCTCACCTTGAAGTCCAAAGCGCTGTCAGAATTCTCAAGGCCCGTGGAGACAGGCTTTGTTCACTACTGCAGAACGCTGCCGAGTTCTGGAATGTCTGTACGCGGCCAGCTTCAGCGCGCGGAGGCTATGGTTTGTCGGTTCAGGAAACAGATCGAAAGTTACGCCTCATTGAGCGGCTGGTGATATTTCTGCCTGATACGTCGGCAACTATTCAGGAATGGCGACGGCTGGTAGTTATCCATTCGGTCATGGGCGTTCAGGTTCATGATGCGCGAATTGCCGCCGCGATGAATGCTCACGGCATTACACATCTGCTCACTTTCAATGGTGGCGATTTCAAACGATTTCAGGACATCACTGCCCTCAGCCCGCAGGACATTATTACTGCTGCTTCAGCTCAGCAGCCTGCTGATTCCTGAAGCGTCTTCAGATACTCCATCACCTGCCGCAGCCGATTCAGTTCCGGCTGTACAGATTCAGCTAAATCGGAACACGCAGCATTGGGACAGTACCGCGCGCGTCAGCAAGCGGCGAATTTGGTATGCCACCGCTTGCTGACGCGCGCGGTACTGTCCCGATGCTCTGTTAAATCGAAAGTCAGACAGAGTAAACTGGCGTCATTCATCCCGAATGATGATGAGCATGACTGGCTGGTCTGATTTCAGAACAACATGACGATCAGAAAAATACTTGCGTGGGCGGTGCATTTTTACACTGCGCTGGGGCTGGTCGCCGCGGCGGGCATGGCGGTGCTGCTGGTGCGCGGCGGCGCGGAGTCGTTTCGGCTGGCGTTTCTGCTGATGTTTGTGGCGACGGCGATTGATACGACTGACGGCTGGCTGGCGCGACTGGCCAGGGTCAAAGATTTCACGCCGCAATTTGACGGACGGCGGCTGGATGACCTGATTGACTTTCACACTTACACGACGCTGCCGCTGCTGCTCATCTGGCGCGCTGAAATCATGCCTGCCGGGCAGGGGTGGTGGCTGCTGCTGCCGCTGCTGGCAAGCGCGTATGGGTTCTGTCAGACGCAGGCCAAAACGGATGACAATTACTTCCTGGGTTTTCCTTCGTACTGGAACATCGTCGCGTTTTATCTGTATCTGTTGCGGCTGCCGTCGTGGTGGGCGCTGGTCGTTGTTGTCGCGCTCGCGCTGCTGACGTTTGTGCCATCACGATATTTGTACACAACTCAGGCCGGGCCGTTCAGCCTAGTGACGAATCTTCTCGGCTCAGCGTGGGCGGTGTCGCTGCTCGTGATTCTGGCGCAGATGCCCGATGTTTCAATGTGGCTCGTCTGGGCATCACTGAGTTTTCCGGTTTATTACATGCTGGCTTCGTGGGCGATCAGCCTTCGCTACTGGCTCGGCGAGCGCGAGACTCCGGCATCAGGCGATTACGAAATCACGCCCGATCACGCTGTATCCGAAGACTGAAATTCAATGCACACGCCCGATGAAACACAGGAGCAGATGGTGCGCAGCGTCCGCGAATTTGTGGAGCGCGAAATCATCCCGGTGGCGAGCAAACTGGAACACGCCAACGAATACCCGCACGCGATTGTCGAAGGCATGAAACACCTGGGCCTGTTTGGCGCAAACGTGCCGGAAGAATATGGCGGACTGGCGCTGAGCTACACGACTTATGCGATGATCGTTGAGGAACTCGCGCGCGGATGGATGAGCGTGGTTGGCCCGCTCGGCACGCATGCGGTCTGCTGCGACATCATCGCGCGCTTCGGCGCTGACGAACAGAAACGCGAATTTCTGCCGCAGATGGCAACGGGCGAACGGCGCGGCGGACTGGCATTGACTGAAGCCGACGCTGGAACCGATGTGCAGGCGATCAGAACAACCGCCGTGCGCCGGGGCGATGGTTACGTCATCAACGGCGCGAAGATGTGGATCACCAACGGTCGTTACGGCAACACGTTCGTGCTGGCCGCAAAGACTGACACGCGAGCCGACCCGCCGCACAAAGGCATTTCAGCTTTCATCGTTGAAAAAGGCGGCGCTGGTTTCAGGGTCGAACGCGACATTGACAAGCTTGGTTACAAAGGCGTCGAGACGTGCGAACTGGTCTTTGAAGATTTCTTTGTGCCTGCGAAAAATCTGATCGGCGGGGTTGAAGGCGAAGGCTTCAGGCAGATTATGACGGGCCTTGAAAGCGAGCGCATCAACGTGGCGGCGCGCGGCGTCGGGCTGGCGCGTGCGGCGTTTGAAGATGCGATCAGTTACGCGCAGCAGCGGCGCACCTTCGGCAAACCGATCTGCGAGCATCAGACGATTCAGAACATGCTGGCTGAGATGGCGACGAAGATTGAAGCGGCGCGGTTGCTGGTTCGTTCTGCTGCTGAAAAGAAGGATCGCGGCGAACGCTGCGACCTTGAAGCGGGAATGGCCAAACTTTTTGCCACCGAAGCCGCGCAGGAGATTGCGTTGCAGGCGCTGCGTATTCACGGCGGCAACGGCTACGCGCAGGATTTTCGCGTCGAGCGTTATTACCGC
>CAYWDW010000467.1:0-5090 GCA_964457105.1 uncultured Heliobacteriaceae bacterium | reverse complement strand
TAATTCGGCTCGACGCTCGACGGAATCAAGCCCGAAGCGGCAAACCATTCGAGCTTTTCATCCAGCTTCACACGGCGGCGGATGCGATCAATCGCCTTGTGGCGCGCGGTTTGGATCAACCACGCGCGTGGCGAATCGGGGATGCCATCGCGTTGCCATTGCGTGACGGCGACCGTGAAGGCTTCCTGCACGGCTTCTTCGGCGGCGTCGAAATCGCTCACCTGACGAATGAGCGTGGCGACAATGCGCCCCCAGTCGGTGCGATAAACCGCGTCGAGCGTGGCGTTAATTCGGGTAACAGGTTCGGGGTTCATAAAAAAATCAAAAAAATTTCGGCACGCTGTCGAATTCTGTCCGTCTGATTCGACTTACCGGTGAAAACGCGCAGCAGGCGACTTCATATACGAAGAAAGAGGACTTGATGAGCGGCTCAATTTTGAAAAAAAACGAATGGTCAGCATGGCGGATCAAGCGCGCGCGGGCGACAAGTTCTGCGGCGCGCATTTCGGTCGCGCAATATTTTTTTCGGCGCGTTGTCGAATCCGCGCCGTGCCGTTCGACCTGGCTGTGAAGAAAGGAAAACCCGATGAAATACCTGCTGCTGATTTACATGGAAGAAAACGCGATGAGCGACAGCGAGCGCGCCGCGTGTTATGTCAAATCCACCGACCTCGCGCATCAACTCAAAGCCGAAGGCAAGTTTATTGCGACGTCGCCGCTGCATCCGGTGGCGACCGCGACGAGCCTGCGCGTGCGCAACGGCAGGCGGTTCGTCACCGACGGCCCGTTCGCCGAAACGCGCGAACATCTGGGCAGCTTCTATCTGATTGACGTCGCCGACCTCGACGAAGCAATCAAGGTCGCCGAACGCATTCCCGGCGCGCGCGTCGGCACGGTCGAAGTGCGTCCGGTGCTGGAACTCGAAGGCCTGCCGCCGACGCACGCTGCGTGATTTTTTCACGAGATAGTTGCAGAACAACGGAGACAATCCAATGAACACGAAGAAAAAATTCAAGACAGTGGACGAATACATTGAAGGCCAGCCAGAGGATACCAGGAAAACTCTGCTGGCATTGCGCGCCATCATCCTGAAAGCAGTGCCTGATGCGATGGAGTTGTTCAATTACGACATCCCGGCCTACGCCCTGGTGAAGGGCGGGAAACGAGACAAGCAGATCATGATTGCCGGGTACAAGAACTTCGCAGGGTTTTACACGGGCACGGGCATTTTGGAGCATTTTGCCAAAGAACTGGCGGGCTACAAGGTAGGCAAGGCTTCCGTGCAATTCCCCAACGACCAGCTCTTGCCCAGGGCACTCATCACTAAAATCGTGAAGTTCAAAAGAAGATGGTGTCTGAATAAAACGAAAGGAGACAACGATGCAATTGAATTCTTATCTGACTTTTAATGGCAACTGTGAAGCGGCGTTCAGGTTTTACGAGCAAACGCTGGGCGGCAAACTGACGATGCTGTTGGCGCATAAAGACGCGCCGACGGCGGAACATGTGCCCGCTGAATGGCACGACAAAATCATGCACGCGCGGCTTGAACTGGGCACGCAGCGGCTGATGGGTTCTGATCAGCCGCCGCAACATTCTGCCGCGTTGCAGGGCTTTTCCGTGCAACTTGAACTCACGGATGCCGACGAAGCCGAACGCATTTTTCACGCGCTCGCTATCAACGGCGAAGTGACGATGCCGTTCGGGCCGACGTTCTGGGCGCACCGCTTCGGAATGCTCAAAGATCAATTCGGCGTGCCGTGGATGATTAACTGCGAACACGCTGCGTCACACATCAACCGATAACCAAAAGGAGAAACTGCAATGAAATTTATGGTGATCGTCAAAGCCAGTAAAGACAGTGAAGCGGGCGTGATGCCAGGGACGGAATTGCTGACCGCGATGGGCCAATACAACGAAGAACTCGTCAACGCGGGCGTGATGCTGGCGGGCGAAGGCTTGCATCCGAGTTCCAAAGGCGCGCGCGTCAGATTCAGCGGCAATCAACGCCTCGTGATTGACGGGCCGTTCATCGAAACCAAAGAACTGATTGCCGGTTACTGGCTCTGGCAATGCGCGTCGCTCGCCGAAGCTATCGAATGGGCGAAACGTTGTCCCAATCCGATGAATGAAGACAGCGATATTGAAATTCGACAGGTCTTCGAACTGGACGATTTCGGCGCGGAAATGACGCCTGAATTGCGCGCGCAGGAAGAGCGCATTCTCGCGCAGGCGGAAAAGCTGCGGCAACAATCGTAACAACGAGCCAGAACACAAGAGAGGAAATAATCATGAAACAAACGATCACGACTTTTTTGACTTATAACAATCAGGCGGAAGAGGCGGCGAAGCTCTATGTCTCGATCTTCAGGAATTCCAGGATCACCAGAATCACCCGCTACGGCGCAGGCGCGCCGATGCCGGAAGGCAGCGCGATGACGGTGCAATTCGAACTGGACGGACAGGAGTTCATCGCGCTCAACGGCGGGCCGCATTTCAAATTCTCCGATGGCATCTCGCTTTCGGTGAATTGCCAGACGCAGGCGGAAATTGATCACTATTGGGAGAAGCTCTCCGCGGGCGGCGAGCCGGGGCCGTGCGGCTGGCTGAAAGACAGGTTCGGGTTGTCGTGGCAGGTGAGTCCTTCGCTGCTCGGCGAGTTGCTCGGCGATGCGGACGCGGCGAGGGCTGCGCGCGTGATGCAGGCGATGATGCAAATGAGCAGGATTGACATTGCCGCTTTGCAACGAGCGGCTGACCAAAGCTGAACGGAGAAAATCAAATGACAACGAATGTCCCGGTCTCGAAAAATATCCGCTGGGCGGGATACGTTCTTACCGGCCTGCCCGTTTTATTCCTGCTGTTTGACGGCATCGCCAAACTGTTCAAGCCCGCAGTTGTAATCGAAGCGACCGTACAACTCGGTTACGCAGAAAGCGTCATCATTCCGCTCGGCGTCGTGCTGACGCTTTGCACGATTCTATATGCCCTGCCGCGCACGGCGATGCTGGGCGCGATTCTGCTGACGGGCTATCTGGGTGGCGCGGTGGCGACGCACGTGCGCGCCGCGACGGGATGGTTCTCGATTCTATTTCCCGTGATCGCTGGTGTGCTGTTGTGGGGCGGGCTTTATTGGCGCGATGAACGATTGCGCGTGCTGCTTCCCTTGCGCCGCACCATGTGAAATCAGTCAGCAGGGCTTTGCGACAGTCTCCCGGCAAAGCCGTTGAAAGCCGCTGGCGCAAGGCTCTGCTGACTACCGATTACCGATAATTCTCTTGACATAATTCACTCGCAAAACTAAACTCCCTGCCGATTCCCGATAATTTATCTGGCTCGTCGTTCTGAAGATGATTCCTTCACCTTTTCCTCAGCAAACAAGCTTTGGGCGCAGGTTCTGTGTGGGCGCTGCGCTGCTGGCGTTGCTCTTCTTCGCGGACTTCAAACGAATGCCGAACATCACTGCGGCCATGAATCTTTCGCCTGCTTTGAAAACGCTGCGCTGGACGAAGCTGCCGCCGTTGCCGGATCGGCACGGATTTGCCGGAGCCTTTGCCGGCGTCAGCAACGGCGCGCTGATCGTGGCGGGCGGCGCGAACTTTCCTGACCGGCCAGTGTGGGAAGGCGGCAGGAAATTCTGGTCCGACAAAATCTTCGTGCTGGAAAAACCGGACGGCGAGTGGCAAAGCGGCGGCGCGTTGCCGATACCGCTGGGTTACGGCGTTTCGATTACGACGGACAAGGGTCTGTTGTGCATCGGCGGCGCGGATGCTGAGCGGCATTACGCCGATGTTTTCCTGCTCGAATGGATTGCCGGAAAGATCAGGCGGACGACGCTGCCCGCATTGCCGCAGGCGCGCGCTTACGCGAGCGGCGCGAAGCTGGGCAATGTGATTTACGTCGCGGGCGGAACGGCGACGCCGACGGCCACGCAGGCTGTGAAAAATTTCTGGGCGCTCGATCTGTCCGCGCGTCATCCGCAATGGCGCGAGCTTGAGGCGTGGCCGGGGCCGGAACGAATGCTGAGCGCGGCGGCGACACAAAGCGGCGCGTTCTATCTTTTCAGCGGCGTCAGTTTGAGCGCTGCGCCGGATGGCAGTCCGAAACGAACCTGGCTGAAAGACGCTTATCGTTATCAGCCGGGCAATGGCTGGACACGCATCGCTGATTTGCCGCATCCTGTCGCCGCCGCGCCGACGCCTGCGGCTGCGCTCGGCAAAACGCAAATTCTGATCTTTGGTGGCGACGATGGCTCAAAGGCCGGGTTTCAGCCGGTGAAAGATCATCCGGGCTTCGCGCGCCGCGTGCTTGCTTTTCACACCGACAGCAATCAATGGACAGCAGCAGGCGAAGGCGAAGCCGCGCACGTCACGACAGCGATGACAGCGTGGCGCGGCGGTTTTGTGATTCCTTCCGGCGAAGTGCGTCCGGGCGTGCGTTCGCCTGCTGTGTGGTTCATTCGGCCTCCGAAACAATGAATACGCCCCTGGGTCCGCATCGCTTCCAGCGTGATATTGGCAAGAAGCTGATTGAAAAGAACAAGGTCCCTTGCCAATAGCACGCTGGAAGCGATGCGTACCCAGGGACTTTCAGGATGAATGAAATGAAAAGACAAACTGTGTGGCTCGCAATTTTGCTGACGCTGCTTGTATCGCTGCTGACTGGCGCGGCCTCGGCGCAGCGCAACAGCCGCAACGCGCCGATCTTTGAGCAGGTGGATTTGTTCCGGCAGGGCGAAGGCGGCGTTCACACTTACCGCATCCCCGCGCTGGCCGTGACGAAGAAAGGCACGTTGATCGCGGTCGTAGATGCGCGACAGGAAAGCGCGGCTGATCTGCCCGGCGTGCTTGATCTGGTCATGCGGCGCAGCACGGATTTGGGCAAAACGTGGACGCCGATCACAGTCATTCGCAATCCGCCCGGTCGCGCCGGAGCGGGCGACGCCAGCCTGCTCGTTGATCGCCGCACGGGGCGCGTCTTTCGTTTTTACGCCTACGGGCCACCGGGCGTGGGCTTCTTTCGTTCCGCGCCCTGCAATGCGGCGGCGGACAATTGCCTGCACGCGCAGTTCATTTACAGCGATGACGACG
>CAYWDW010000466.1:0-5106 GCA_964457105.1 uncultured Heliobacteriaceae bacterium | reverse complement strand
CACGGAAACTGTCCGCGTTTTGCATTCTTTGTTTCTGTCTGTTCCGTTATTTCCGTCTGTTCCGTCATCTCTCTGTTGATCGCTCACGGCATTCTGAGATGCTCAAGGCCAGCAACATCACCAAACGATTCGGCAGCAGCACGGTGCTTGACCGCGTCAGCTTTGCAGTGCCGGAAGGCGAGGTGCTGGGTTTGATCGGGCCGAATGGCGCAGGCAAGACGACGCTCTTTGAATGCCTCGCCGGGCTGCTGCCTGCGGATGCCGGTGAAGTTGTTTTTCGTGCCGGGGCAGCGCGGCGCGACACGCTTTTTTATCTGCCTGATGGCATCCGGCCCTGGGCCGATCAGTCAGTTGATTTTGCGCTCAGGTTCTTTGCCGGATTGTTCGGGCGCGACCGGAACGAGTGTGATGAACTGGTCGCGGCGCTCAACCTTGAACGGCTGCTGAAGTCGCGCATCGGGTCGCTGTCAAAGGGTGAATGCAAGCGCACGCTGCTCGCGCTCGGACTGCTGGCGCCGCAGCCGCTGCTGTTGCTCGATGAACCGTTTGACGGGCTGGACCTGCGGCAGACGCGCGATGTGATGACGCTGCTGCGGGCGCAGAAAACAAAGGGCCGCACGCTGTTTCTTTCGATTCATCAACTGACCGATGCGGCGCGGGTCTGTGACCGGCTGGTGCTGTTGAGCGCGGGTTGCGTGGTCGGTGCCGGGACGCTGGCGGAATTGAAGGCCGCTGCCGGGTTGCGCGAGGGCGGGCTGGAGGAGGTCTTTCTTGCGCTCACTTAGCTGGCTGCCGCGAATGGACTGGCGCGAACTGATGGCTTCGCGGGCGTGGTGGCTGCTGCTCGTGATGATCGGCCCGCTGGTCGGTCACGGCTTCATCACGGCGGTCCGGCTCTATGCCGAAGCGAGCGGCATTGATGGCCGCCCGGCAGCCTTGCCGCAGGGGTTGACGCCGCTGGACGGGCTGCTGGTGCCAACCTTTGGCGCCTACGACCTGGTGCTGACGCTGCTCTTTCCCTTCGTCGTCATTCGCCTGATCGCGGCTGAAAAAGAGAGCGGCGCGCTGAAGCTGATGTTGCAGGGGCCTGCCGGACTGGTGGCGCAACTGTTCTCAAAAGCCACGGTGATTCTGGGCGGCTGGCTGGTGGCACTGGTGCCGGGATTCATCGCGCTGGCGCTCTGGAAGTTTTACGGCGGCCATCTGCATTGGCCCGAAGTCCTGAATCTGCTGCTTGGTTATCTGCTGCGCATGCTGCTCAGCGCGGGCGTCGCGGTGGCGGCGGCAGCGACGGCGAGCAATGCCGCCGGGGCCGCAATTGCCACGCTCGGTTTTACGGTTGGCACCTGGGCGCTTGATTTCATTGCTGCCGGACGCGGCGGCTGGCTGCAGACGGTGGCCGCGTATACGCCGACGGCGGCGTTGCGCGTCTTTGAGCAGGGCTTGTTTCGCTCAGGCACGGTGATTGTGATTGTGGCGCTGGCGTGCGGCGGTTTTGCGCTGGCGGCAATCTGGCTGCCGCCGGGCCGGCGCTTGCGCCTGCGCCTTGCACAGACAGGCGCGCTGCTGCTGGCGGTGACCGTGCTGGCGTGGGGCGCTTCACGGCTGCGCGCGTCGTTCGATCTGAGCGAGAACCGCCGCAATTCGTTTTCACCAACTGAAGAAGTCGCGTTGCGGCGCATCACTGAACCGCTGCACATCACGATTTATCTGGCGGCTGAAGACCCGCGCCTGATGGATCTGGAACGCAACATCATCAGCAAACTCACGCGCCTGCTGCCGCGCGTTGAGGTTGATTATGCCGCGCAAAGCCGCACCGGACTCTTTGAAGGCGCGGATGAACATTACGGTGAAATCTGGTACGAAATGAATGGCCGCAAAGTCATGAGCCGTTCGACGACTGAACCCATCGTGCTTGAAACCATCTGCGAACTGGCCCGCGTGCCCGCGCCGTTGCAGGCGGAAGAAAACACTTTTGCCGGACATCCGCTGGCGGCGCGCCCGGCGGGTGCGCCGCTGATCTTTTATGGCGCGTGGCCGGTGGTGGTCGCGCTGATCTGGAGCTTGTTTCACTTCCGAAGGAGATGACATGAATAAACTGATCGTGTTGATGTGCGGCCTGCTGCTGAGTCTGACCGCCGTCGCTCAGCATCCGAAGAAAGCCAGTAAAACGCCCAAAAGCATTCACGTTGATCTGACCAAAGAAAAGGTCGGCGGTGATTCGTCAAAGTTTTTGTCGGTCGTCGGCAACTGGGGCATCGTGCAGGATGACAACAAAAAGGTGCTGATGGTTGACGGTCGGCAGTGGAAGCGCGGGCAGCCCGCTGGCGGCCTCGCGGACAAGGCCCGCGCCATTTACGGCTCGAAGCACGAAGAGTTCATTGATAACGTCAAGGCCTTCGCTTACTTTCCCTACACCGTCGCCCGCGAGATTCCCGATTTTCAGAACGGCGAGATTTCGATGCGCTTCAAACTCATCGAAGGCGCGCTCGATCAGTGCGCGGGCATTCTCTTCAACCTGAAACCGAACGGCGATTATCTGACCGTGCGATTCAACGGCAAGGAAGACAACCTGGTGCTGTGGAAGTTTGAGAAAGGCAAGCGCAGCTTCGTCAAAAAAGGCTCTGAAAACATGCCGCTGGCGATGAAGCAGTGGCACAGCATAAAAATCGCCGTTCACGGTCAGAAGCTCGAAGGCTGGCTCAACGGCAAGCGGCTGCTCGAATACGACCTGCCCGCGCCCGTGTCAGGCAAAGTCGGGTTGTGGTCCAAGACCGACAGCGTTTCTTACTACGACGATTTCACCATTACGCCGATGGCCAACTGACGGCGAAAAGACTGTCATCCACGAAGCCGCACGAAGAAACACGAAGAAGTACGGGGAGCGGCAGTGATCTGATCTCCTCGAAGCGGCCTGCTGCTGAGTCACCAGGTCGCTACCGCTCCCCGTACTGTCCCATATGATTTCGTGCCTGTTCGCGCGGCTTCGTGGAAAGCAAATTTCAGATTGTCATCCCTTATGAAAAGTAAAGCTACCGTTGCAATCCTTGTGGCAGGTCTGATCCTGCTGCTCAACCTTTCAGGCTTCGCGCAATCGGCGGGCGAGATTTCCGGCACGGTCAAAGATGCGGCTGGACAGGCGCTCGCGCAGGCTTCGCTCAGTCTGCTCAATGCGCGGCAGGCAGTGCTGGCCACGACGCAGACCGATGCGCAGGGACAGTTCACCTTGCGCGGCATTGCGCCGGGCAACTATGAAATCATCGTCAACAGTCGCGGCTTTGCCACGAAACGTCAGGCCGTGCGGGTGCCGTCGCCTGAAGCCGCGCAGCTCAGCATTTCGCTCGGTCTGTCAGACATCGCTGATGAAGTCACGATCACGGCTGATCTGGGCCTCGCGCAGAACCGCGATGAATCTTCGCAGCAGGTCAACGTGATCGGTGAAGCGCAACTTGAGGAACGCGCCAAAGCAGTGCTGGCGCAGGCCGCGAGCCAGGAAACAGGCGTCTCCTTGCAACGCACCAGCCCGACCATCGGTGCTATTACAATTCGCGGACTGACCGGTGCCAAGGTGGTCACTTACATTGACGGCGTTCGCTATTCGACTTCAGCGGCGCGCGGTGGCATCAACACGTTTTTCAATCTCAACGATGCAAACAACCTGCGCGGGCTGGAAATTCTGCGCGGGCCGAACAGCGCACAGTTCGGCAGCGATTCCATCGGCGGCAGCGTGCAACTGATTTCGCGCATTCCGCTCTTCACTTCCGGCCATAAAGAAGTTCACGGACAGATCGGGACGTTCGTCAACAGCGCCGATCTGAGTTTCGGCAACAGTACGACGCTGACCTTTGGCGGGCCTGCGCTCGCCGTGCTGGTCGGACTCAACGGGCATCGCGTCAACACGCTGCGCTCAGGCGGCGGTTACGACACGCACGCGGCTGTCACGCGGTTCCTGGGACTGCGTTCTGATGTCCTCGGCGAACGCCTGACTGACACGGCGTTCACGCAATACGGCGGCATCTTTCGCCTCAGTTATCTGCTGACGCCTTCGCAGCAACTGACCGTGCATTATCAGCGCGGGCAGCAGGACGGCGGCAAACGTTACGATCAGACGCTCGGCGGCGATGGCAACCTGATCGCTGACCTGCGCAACCTGATGCTTGATTTCTTTTACACGCGGTATGAAAAGCAGCACGTCGGCTGGTTCGATACGGCTGCGCTGTCTTATTCGTACAACACGCAGCGCGAAGAGCGCGTCAATCAGGGCGGCAATGGCAATCCGAACGGCACGATCACACATCAGTACGAACGCACGACGGCGAATGGCGTGCAGGCGCAACTGATGAAGCAGTGGGCGGCGCGCAACAGTCTGGTGATCGGCGGAGATTTTTATCACGACCGCATCAAGGCTCCGGCCTTCACGGTCAATCCGGTCAGCAACACCGCCACGCTGTCGCGCCCGCGCGTGCCGGATAAAGCGACTTATCGCAGCGGCGGGCTGTATGCGCAGAATGTCTGGATCGCCATTCCCGAACGCCTGCGCCTGGTGGCGAGTCTGCGTTACAGCGCGGTGGCCTATAGCTCAAAAGCCGCGAACAGTCCGCTGGTGAATGGTCGCCCGCTCTGGCCCGATGATTCGCTGAGCGTTGACGCCGTGACGCCGCGCTTTGGTGCGGTGCTGACCGTCGCGCCCGGCCTGACGCTTTCGGCGCAGGTCAGTCGCGGCTTTCGCGCGCCGCACATCACAGACCTCGGCACGCTCGGTCTGACAGGCAATGGCTTTGAAGTCGCCGTCGCCGACCTCGCAGGCAAAGGCGCCACCGTTGGCACGACGGCTGATCGCAATGCTGTTTCAAGCGGACTGCCCGCAGCGCAGCTCAGGCCTGAAACAAGCTGGAGCTATGAAGGCGGCATTCACTGGCGGCACAAACGAATTGATATTGATGTCAACGGCTTCGTCAACAACATCTCTGACAACATTGCCGTGCAGTCGCTGATTCTGCCGCCGGGCGCAACGGGCTTGTCATTCGGCGGGCAGACCGTGACCTCACAGCTTTCAAACGGCGTCGTCTTCGTTCCGGCTTCAACCAATCCGGTATTGATCCGCGC
>CAYWDW010000465.1:0-5109 GCA_964457105.1 uncultured Heliobacteriaceae bacterium | reverse complement strand
TCACTGCCCGAAACGGCGCGTTTCAGTGCGGATGTAATCACTGTCGTAAGGCTGCTGAATCACTGACGGCGGCTGAATCCGTTCTTTCCAGTCCGGCGGGTGTCCATCATCAGCGTGATGAAAATAATGGCGCACCAGGAAAAACCCGCCAAGCACCAGCAGCAGCGGCATCAGGCCCGGCAGACGAAAGATAAAAAAGCGGTGCAGCAGGGAGTTCAGAATCGCCAGCACGCCGATGCCGACCAGCATACTGCCCCAGATGTGCGTGTTCTCGCGCAGCATCTGCTTCAGCTTTTCGTCTTCGGCCTTCAGGTCCTCACCGACATTGAGCCGTTTTGCTGACTGCCGGGCATCATACAGCGAATAGAGATAAAACACGGCTCCGGCCAGGCCGAACATGCTGGTCTGAAAAATATCAGCCATCTCCCACAACCCGACCGTCACGGCAAAATGCACCAGCGCCTTGATATTCTGCCCGTTGTAAGCGGCTCCGAGGCCGGGAATCAGCCCCAGCAGCAGGGCCATGCCCGGTGATTTGCAATTGCCAGGCACAGGCGCCTGCCCCGATGGCGCGCTGCGCCGCAGCAGTTCAATCCCCGCGACGATGCAATCCTGACAATACGGCGCGCCCTTGATGCGATGATCGCACGAAGGGCACAACCCGCGTCCGCAGGACTGACAGCGTGCATTGGCAATATTGACTGGATGAAAAGCGCAATTCATATCAACGGTGGTCAGTGCGGCGTGACAAGTGAAGCGAATCAGCGCCGCTCTGGCGACGATTCACTTAATGGCGGTGTTCTCCGCGCTGATCCGATTCCTGACTGGAATTCTGTTCATTCCGGGGTGACTGAGAAGGCTGCGGTTGCGCCACGGGCGGGGGGGCAGATTTGACCGGCACGGGCCGGGCCGGTTTGTTCTGGAGAATCTGACTGACTCGCTGAATGCCGACTACGGCCATCGCGCCGGTCTGTGTCACAGCTTCGTTGCCATTGACGACCAGGCGCTCAGCCTGCGTGCCAGCCTCAGAAGCCATTTCGCCAAACCCGCCAAACCGTGAATAAACAAACAACGCGCTCGCGGCAAAAATCAGTGCCGCCGCGGCCCATTGCGGCGTCCAGACCGGACGCACAAACCCGGCGACTGCGGCCTGCCACCGTGCGGCCAGCGAACGCGGCTGACTGCCAGTGGTCGCCGCCATAATCCGGTCGTGCAGCGACTGCGGCATTTCAACGTCTGATTCTCTGGCCTCACTGCACAGCGCAATCGCTTCATCAATGCCACCCATCAGACGGCGGCATTTGTGACAGGTTTTGAAATGAGCCTGAAAGGTCTGAAAGGTCGGCGCGAGGATCACGCCGTCAAAATAACGCTCGATGAGTCGGTCAAAATTGCTGCAACTGAGCATCTCGCCGGCGGTGGTCGCCGCCAGAATCCGGCTCTCCAGGGCCGTTGATTCACCCAGCAAATCTTCGGCGGCTACGTCACCAAGCATTTCAACCGCCATTCGAACATCGCTGAAAACCTCGCGGCAGGCCCGGCAGCGCAGCCGGTGCGCGGCGAACTCGGCTCGCGTGCAGGTCTCAAGCTGACCGTCAAGGTAATCAGTAATCGCGTCCTGGAATTTAATGCAATCCATCATAAGTCAGTGGCCAGTGGTTAAGGTCAATGGTCAGTTGCTCAGACATAAAACTCAGTGACCGGCAACGGACAACTGATAACGGACAACTGACGAGCCTGCTTACATCGTTTCAACGACCTTCAGGCGACGCAAAATCTTTGCCAGTTCAATGCGTCCGCGATTGATGCGCGACTTGACTGTGCCAATCGGAATTTTGAGAATATCCACGATCTCCTGATAGCTCAGTTCCTCAATATCGCGCAGAATCACGCACTCGCGCAGATCGTGCGGCAGCCTGGCAATCGCCGCATGCACCTGTACTGACCGCTCCTGCCGCTCGACGCCACGATCCGGCGCGTCAATGTGACTTTCCAGGTGGTATTCATGATCCGTCAGGTCATCACTGATGTCGGTCGGCGTGCGGCCCCGGCGGCGGTAATCGTCAATCACCAGGTTGCGCGCCAGCCTCATCAGCCAGTTCGCCAGATCGCCCGCCTGCGGGTCGTATTGTTCCAAAGAGCGGTACACGCGCACGAAGACTTCCTGCGTGAGGTCTTCGGCGGATTCGTGGCGTCCGGTAAACCGGTACGCCAGATTGTAAACACGACGCGAATATTCGTGCACGACCTGTTCCCAGGCCAGGCTGTCCCCGGCCCGGCATCGCCGCACGAGTTCCGCATCCGATTTGCTGACTGCCGCATCAACTCCCACGATGTTTTCTCTCCCTTGATCAAGGCAGGCGCTTGCGGGGTCTCCCTTCCCGCAGCCGTGTCTCCAGTGAAGCTAAACGAGACGAGTTGGGGAAAGGTTCCGCAAAAGCCGGAAGCTGAACCGTCCTCAATCAGCCCCGCTTTTACTTTCAAGCGCACGCATGCGTTCTTCCAGCATTCTGAATTCCATCCGCAGACGACGCAGGTCTTCCTCATAAGTGATAAACCGCATCATTGCTTCCTTGTGCGCATTTACCTGATCAGTACGCATCTGTTTCAGGTCTTCAGACAAGACATCCATTCTTGCGCTCAACCTTGTTTCCACGGCTTCGACTTTACCGTCCAGCCGTCCGACCATTTCAATCACTTCGATCAGCAGCTTTTCGATGCGGTCAACTTTGAGTTCAATGGGTGTACTCATGTGCGCATCTTTCTCATTTGATCGCTTTGATGTTCGCCGGTTTGGTGAACAACTCTTCCGGGACGGGCGCGTTGAGTTTCACGTTGTCGTAATTGACGCGCGCCGTCTGCACGCCATCACGGTAAAAGTCTACGATATTCGGGAATTTCACGCCATCATAGGCGATGTACTGAAAGAAGCGGACTTCGTATCGTCCCAGGCCCTGCTCGTCCTGTTTTTCATAGGTCATCTTGCCCGGCAGCTTCGTCGCCGGATCAAGCATCAGCAGCACCTGATGATTGCCATTGAGTTCAATGGCGATGACATCGGCGCGTTCGCCGGGGCGTGTTTCTTCGCGCCCGTAAAACCAGACCTTCGCGCCCGATTCCTTCCAGCCGTCGCGCAGAATGTGGTCCAGATCGAAGATCAGCCCTTCCAGAAAACTGTTGACCTGTTTTTCGTCCTGCTCCCTGATCGTCTGCGCGTCACCGTTGTAAATCCAGCCGGTTTTCCGGTCATTGACCTGAATCGTGCGGTCTTTCTTTTTGCCTTTGCCGAAATCGGTGCGCTCGCGGTCGGGCCAGACAATGTAATCAATAAAGGCGCGCGGAATCGTGGACATCCCCTTGTCAAACTGCGTGTATTGCCCGGTGCCGATCAGCGTTTTGTATGCGAGATAAGCCGCTCCGCCGCGCGCTTCGATCACGGACTGAAGAAGCTGTTTGCCCTTCGCAATGTTCTGCGGATCGTTCGGGTCGTTCTTCTGTGCCCGCGCCTGCCCGGCGCTCAGCGTCAGCAGCAGGGCCGCAATTATCAGCCTGTTCAGCTTCATTACTTCGCACCTCACACTTGTTCGGGAAACTTCAGCGCGCTGCGGTCGAACGGCTCCGGCAGCAGGTCACTGACCCGTCTGATTTCGATTTCACCCTTCAGATTGCTCATCATGACTTCGGCCTCGCCGTCGAACATATCTGAAATCACCTGCCGACAGGCGCCGCACGGATGCACCGGCTTCGGCGTGTCGGCAATCACTGCGATGCGGCTGAATTCGCGCGCGCCTTCTGAGACAGCCTTGAAAATCGCCACCCGCTCGGCGCAGATGCTCAGCCCGTAGCTTGAATTTTCGACATTGCAGCCGGTAAAGACGCGCCCGTCGGCGCACTCGACCGCCGCGCCGACCTTGAAGCGCGAATACGGCGCGTGTGCGTTCTCGCGCGCCTGCCGCGCCAGGCTGATGAGTTCTTCATCTGAATGCGCAGCGTCCGACGATTCAGCAGGCTTCACAAACTTCAGGATTGAATGCTCCATTGAACTTCTGATGTTTGATTTCAGGAACCACTGCCACGCGGCGGGGGCGATTTTTTCGCCAGCTCCCGTTGCAGCAGCATTCTGATCTTGCCGGAGATCAGATCAATGCCGACCTCATTATAACCGCCTTCGGGGATGACGACATCGGCGTAACGCTTCGATGGTTCGACGAACTGCAGGTGCATCGGGCGCACGGTTTCAAGGTACTGTTTGATGACCGATTCCGGCGAACGCCCGCGCTCAGCCACGTCGCGCTGCAACCGGCGAATGAAGCGCAGATCGTCTGCCGTATCCACAAAAATTTTCACATCCATCAGTTCGCGCAACACCGGATCGGCAAAAACCAGAATCCCTTCGACAATCGTCACCAGCTTCGGCTCAATCCGCTTCGTCTCCTTCATGCGCGTGTGAATGGTGTAATCGTAAAGCGGCATTTCAATCGCTTCGCCGGCCTTCAACGCGCGAACGTGATTGATGAACAGGTCATTGTCGAGCGCGTCCGGGTGATCAAAGTTGATCTGCCGCCGCAATTCCAGCGGCATATCGCCGAGGTTGCGGTAATAGCTGTCCTGCGCCAGATAAACGACCTGTTCATCGCTGACATTTTCCAGAATGCGCCGCGCCACAGTCGTCTTGCCCGACCCGGTGCCGCCGCAGATGCCAATAATCATAACCCTCCCTGAAACAATGCTGATCGAACCCTACCGCAACACTCGCGCCAGCAGCCCGCCGGGCGCGGCAAACTTTCTGAGCTTGTCGTATGGCACAGTCACGCGCTCAGCGCAGGCTTCGATGGCGTGCGGCCACGCGGGCTGAACGCGCAAACCTTCGGCAGAAAAATTGAACGCGAAGGTGTCGCTTTCCAGATGTTCGAGCGAATACAAATCAGGGTCGCCTTCGCAGCTCTCTGTCTTCTGCCTGCCCGACGCGGCCAGCCTGGCTGACTGTTCGATCTGTTTTGCAAAGATCACTTTCAGAATCCCGGTCTTGTTCTTTTCATAATCCTGAAAGAGATCTTCAAACTCAGTCAGCTTTCCCGTCTTCAGATCAAACGTCAGCGAGTTGTTGTA
>CAYWDW010000464.1:0-5111 GCA_964457105.1 uncultured Heliobacteriaceae bacterium | reverse complement strand
GCGCCTGCACCTCGTCAACGATCATTTCAAACGGCAGATCCTGATGCGCGTAAGCGCCGAGCGCGGCTTCGCGGGTGCGGTGCAGCAACTGCCGGAACGACGGATCGCCCGACACATCGCCGTGCATCACCAGCGTGTTGATGAACAGCCCGATCAGCCCTTCAACTTCAGCGCGCGTGCGATTCGCAATCGGAGTGCCGACGTTGATGACCTCCTGATTGCTGTAACGCCAGAGCAGCGTCTGAAACGCCGCGAGCAACGTCATAAACAGCGTCGCCCCTTCGCGGCGGCTCAGTTCATTGAGCGCCGCCGCAAGCGCAGGCGGCAGCAGGTAAGTTTCATAAGACCCGTTGAAAGTCTGCACGCCGGGACGTGGCCGGTCGGTCGGCAGTTCAAGCAGCGCCGGGCTGTCGCTGAGTTGCTGCTTCCAGTAATCAAGGTGTTCGGCGAGGACCTCGCCGCGCAGCCATTCACGCTGCCAGTGCGCATAATCGGCATACTGAATCGGCAGTTCCGCAAGCGGCGACGGCTGATTGTTTGAAAAGGCGTGATAGAGCAGCGCGATTTCGCGGAACATCACATTCGATGACCAGTCATCAGAAATGATGTGATGCACCGTCAGCAGCAGCACGTGTTCGGCTTCATCAAGGCGCAGCAGTTTGACGCGCAGCAGCGGGCCGCGCGCAATGTCGAACGGCTGGCTGCCGGTTTCACGCGCCAGCCTCGCCACTTCGGCTTCGCGCTCTTCGGCGTTGAGCGATGCCAGGCTGATGACCGGCATCTGCAAGGTCAGTTCCGGCGCGATCACCTGCACGGGTTTGCCGCCGGTGGTGTGAAAGGTCGTGCGCAGAATTTCGTGCCGCCGGATGATTTCATTGATGCAGCGCGCGAGCGCCGCGACATCGAGCGGGCCGCTGAGCCTGAAGGCATCGGGAATGTTGTAAGCCGCGCTGCCCGGTTCAAGCTGTTCGAGAAACCAGAGCCGCTGCTGCGCAAACGAGAGCGGCAGCGCCTGATCGCGGGCGACCGGTTTAACTGGCGGCGCCTGTGGCGCGGTGGCTGTCAATTGCAGCCTGCCAAGCTGTTCAGCCAGCGCGGCGACGGTCGGAAATTCAAAAACATTGCGCAGCGGCAGTTCAAGGCCGAAGGCTTCGCGCACCCGCGACACCAGTTGCGTGGCGAGCAGCGAATGTCCGCCGATTTCAAAAAAGACTTCGTGGATGCCAACGCGGCTCAGCCCCAGCACCTGCGCGAAACTTTCAGCCAGCAGTTCCTCAGTGTGATTGCGCGGCCCGACATATTCATCGTCAATCCGGCTGTCCCACTGCGGCGCGGGCAGCGCGTTGCGATCCACCTTGCCGTTGGCATTGAGCGGCATTTCATCCAGCAGCACAAAGGCCGACGGCACCATAAACGCGGGCAGCTTGTCCGTCGCAAAGCGCCGCAATTCGCCGACTGTCGTGTCATCTTTCACGGTCACATAAGCCACCAGGCAATCAGCCCCGCGCGCGTCCTGACAGACCGCAATCACGGCCTGCCGCACTCCGCTGTGCGACCCCAGCGCCGCTTCAATCTCGCCCGGCTCAATTCTGAAGCCGCGAATCTTGACCTGATAATCAGCGCGTCCGAGAAACTGAATGTTCCCGTCCGGCAGAAAGCGGGCGAGGTCGCCGGTGCGGTAAAGGCGTTGTCCATTGTCCGTTGTCCGTTGTCCGTTGTCCGTTGTCCGTGGCGGCTGCTGACCACTGACTACTGACCACTGACCACTGACTACTGACCACTCAATGAATTTTTCCGCCGTCAATTCCGCCCGATTCAGATAGCCGCGCGCGAGGCCTGCGCCGCCGACAAAGAGTTCGCCGGTGACGCCGATGGGTTGCGGCTGCAACTGCGGATTGAGAATGTAAAGCTGCGTGTTGGCGAACGGGCGGCCAATCGGGACCAGTTGATCGGCGGCGAGGGCGAGGTCACGGTCTTCAAAATACGAACTGTCAATCGTCGCTTCGGTCAGGCCAAAGGAATTGATGAGGCGCGTCTGCGGGCCGCACAGTTTCTGAAAGCGCACGTACTCGCCTGCATACCACGCATCAGAACCGCAGATCAGCAGGCGCATGAAATCGAGCTTTGCGCCGGTGCGTTCAAGATGCGCGGCGAGATGACGCAACACTGCCGGGACGAATTCGGCGCATTCGACCGCTTCACGACGCAGCAATGATTCAAGCTGCCCGGCGTCAAGCAGCGATTCACGCGGGCACAGCACCAGCCGCCCGCCGGAACACAAGGCGCGCACGAAATCGCCGGTGAACACATCGAAGGCAAAACCGGCCATCTGCAAATGCACCCTGACGGTGTCGAGTTCATACGCCTCGCGCCACGCCAGAAACGCATTGAGCAGGCTGCGATGTTCGACCACCACGCCTTTCGGCTGCCCGGTTGAACCGGACGTGTAAATCACGTAAGCCGCATGTTCAGGCCTGATTTCGCTGACCAGGGCCTGCGTGCTTTCATTCGCCAGTTGCGGCCAGTCAGTGTCGAGGCAGAACAATTCAATTTCAGATTGCAGATTTGCGATTGCAGATTTGAGATGCGCTTGCGTCAGCACGAGCGGCATGGCTGTGTCGGCCAGCATAAAGGCCAGGCGATCAGCCGGATGATTCGGATCGAGCGGCACGTAAGCGCCACCGGCTTTGAGCACGCCCAGCACGGCGACAATCATTTCAACCGATTTGTCGGCGCAGATGCCGACAAACTTTTCGGGGCCGATGCCGAGGCGTTGCAGGTAATGCGCAAGCTGATTGGCGCGCTCGTTGAGTTCACCGTAGGTCAGGCGATGTTCGTGACAGACTACGGCGACCGCTTCAGGACGGGCGACGGCGTGCGCCTCAATCAACTGATGAACGCACCGGTCCAGCGCGAAATCGGCGCGTGTGCTGTTCCATTCAACCAGCATCTGATGGCGTTCAGCTTCAGCGAGCAGCGGCAGTTCAGCCACCGGCTGATCGGCATCAGTCGTGACGGCTTCAAGCAGCGTGCGGTAATGCCCAAGCAGGCGCTGAATCGTGGCGGCATCAAACAGGTCAGTGTTGTATTCGGCTGACACCGCCAGGCCATCGGCTGATTCAGCGACCGACAATGTCAGATCGAAGGTGGCCGTGCCGCTGTCAACCTCAAGCTGCCGGACCTGAATCGCCTGCGGCTGATGCGCTGAACTGCCGGTTGTGAGTCCGGCGTTTTGCAGGATGAACATCACCTGAAAGAGCGGCGAATGGCTCATGTCGCGTTCCGGCTGAAGCTGTTCGACCAGCGTTTCAAACGGCAGATCCTGATGCGCGTAAGCTTCAAGCGTTGTTTCGCGCCCGCGCCGCAGCAACTCGCGAAAGGTCGGATTGCCGCTCAGGTCGCTGCGCAACACCAGCGTGTTGATGAAGCATCCGATCAGCCCTTCGATTTCAGGCCGCTGCCGATTGGCGATGGGCGAACCAACCGTGATGTCGGTCTGCCCGGTGTACCGGTAAAGCAGCGTCTGAAACGCCGCCATCAGCGTCATAAACAGCGTCGCGCCTTCGTGACGGCTCAGGCGCTGAATGGCTTCGGTCAGTTCACGCGAAAAAGTGATGTGCAGGTTGGCGCCCGCTGAAGTCTGCACCGCCGGGCGCGGGCGATCAGTCGGCAGACTCAGCACCGGCAATTCGCCGCCGAGTTGTTGCCGCCAGTAAGCAAGCTGCGCTTCGAGGACTGCGCCCTGCAGCCATTCACGCTGCCAGTGCGCGTAATCGGCATACTGAATCGGCAGTTCAGCGAGCGGCGACGGACGACCGTTTGAAAAGGCGTGATAGAGCGTCGTCAGTTCACCGATGAACACACTCATGGACCAGCCGTCAGAAATGATGTGGTGCATCGTGCAGAGAAAAATAAAATCCTCTGCGCCGCATTGCAGCAGCCCGACCCGCAGCAGCGGCCCCTGCGACAGATTGAAGGGTTGTCGCGCTTCGGTTTCAACCAGCCTCAGCGCTGCGGCTTCGCGCTCAGCTTCGGGCAGGTGTTGCAGGTCGGTAACGGTTAATTTCAGATGCAGCGCCGGTGAAATGACCTGAACGGGCTGACCGTCCTGCACGGCAAAAGTGGTGCGCAGGGTTTCGTGACGGCGCACGACTTCATTGATCGCCTGTTCCATCGCGGCTACGTGCAGCCGCCCGGTCATGCGCACCGCCGAAGGAATGTTGTAACCCGGACTGCCCGGCTCGAACTGATCGAAAAACCACATCCGCTGCTGCGCGAATGAAGCGGGAAAGACAAACACTTCATCGTCCGCCGCAATCGGCAGGTTATTCAGTTCCGGGTCAGTGGGCGGCAGCGAATGAATCATGACGATAAGCCTGTCTGCTGATCGCCTGTGTTTTCAGGGCTGATCTGAGGCGGTGGATTTTGAAGCGACGCCCGGCTCGTGCGGCGCGCCTGGCGCGAGAGCGGCACAATTGCCGGGGCCTGCGCCGCGCGCCCGGCCCGGTCTGCCGCTTCAGCAAAGGCCGCGAGCGTCGGAAATTCAAAGAGTGTGCGCAGCGGCAATTCAAGCTGCATTACTTCGCGCAGCCGCACCACGAGGCGCGTGGCGAGCAGCGAATGCCCGCCGAGTTCAAAGAAATTGTCGTTCAGTCCGATGCGCCCAGGGCCGAGCAGTTCGCCCCAGATGGCGGCAATGTGTTTTTCGGTGTCGGTGCGCGGCTCGATGTATGGCCGGTCGTCGCCGGATGGCGCGGCGTCAGATGCCGCCAGTTTCTTGCGATC
The DNA here is from genome assembly GCA_964457105.1 of uncultured Heliobacteriaceae bacterium. GTDB lineage: Bacteria > Acidobacteriota > Blastocatellia > RBC074 > RBC074 > DASRDU01. The sequence continues at coordinate 326 of CAYWDW010000464.1, read as the reverse complement.
AACCTTGCCGCTCGGTGATAGCGGAAACTGATCCAGAGTGAGATAGTGTGAAGGCACCATGTATTCCGGCAGTTTCTGCCGCAGGTATTCCCTGATGTCGGAGGCATTGAAAGCCGCGTCGCCTTCAGTAATCAGATAAGCCGCCAGCCGCTTGTCTCCACTCGCATCCTCGCGCACCGCCACTACTGCATCGCGCACCGCCGCGTGCTGTCGCAACACCGCTTCGATTTCACCGAGTTCAATTCTGAACCCGCGAATCTTCACCTGCTCATCAATGCGCCCCAGATATTCAAGCTGCCCGTCGGCGCGCCAGCGCACCAGGTCGC
>CAYWDW010000463.1:0-5117 GCA_964457105.1 uncultured Heliobacteriaceae bacterium | reverse complement strand
GAACAACAACGTGAAGATCGAGGTTATTCAGGGCGGGATCAATCCTGAAAAGAATCCTGAAAAGAAAGATAAAGGATTCGCCGCGATCAGCCTGGAGCGCACGAATCAGACCGGATTGAAGCACGTCAACGGCGCCATCTCGATGGCGCGCAGCGGGCCTGACACGGCGACCTCGGACTTTTTTATCTGCCTCGGCGATCAGCCGGAACTTGATTACGGCGGCAAACGCAATCCCGACGGTCAGGGCTTCGCGGCCTTTGGCAAAGTGACGAAGGGGATGGAAGTCGTCAGAAAAATTCAGCAGTCTCCGGCTGAAGCGCAGAAACTGACCCCGCCCGTCAGAATTCTCAGGCTCACACGAAAGCGCTGACCACTGCTGACAAGCCATGCCTGAACTTCCCGAAGTTGAAATGGTCGCGCGGCACCTGCGTTCGCTCATCGGTGGCCGGACGATTCTGAAAGCGCAACTGCTGCGACCCGGACTGGCGCCTGAAAACTCGCCGCGCCAGTTTGCAACGGCACTGCGCCAGGTCACGGTTGATGAAGTCGGGCGGCGCGGCAAGCACATCCTGATTCATCTTTCGAGCGCGCGCACGCTGATCGTTCACCTGCGGATGACCGGGCGGTTCTTTTATCTCGACACGCAGGCTGCCAACCCGAAACACACGCACGCCCTGTTCTGGCTGGATAATCAGATGAAGCTGGCGTTTCAGGATCAGCGGCATTTCGGGATGATGCTGGTGACGAAAACGGCGGAACTCGGCCAGGTGAAGCCTCTGAACAAACTCGCGCCGGAACCGTTCAGCGAAGCCTTCACGGCAGCTTACCTGCACCGGACACTGCAACGCAGCGACCAGCCGATCAAACTGCTGCTGCTTGATCAGACAAAGGTGCTGGGGCTGGGCAACATTTATGCGGCTGAAGCCTTGCACCGGGCGGGCATCAATCCAAAGCTTCCGGCCAGCCGTCTCTCTCAGCCACGCGCGGTTGTGCTGCACCGCGAAATCATTGGCGTGCTGACCGAAGCCATTCAGCATGACAGCACTCTTAACACTGATCCGACCGCGATTGAGGCCAGCTACACCGGCGGCATTTATGAATCAATGACGCGGGTTTATGAGCGTGCAGGATTGCCCTGCCTGACCTGCGGCAGGCTGATCCTTCGCTTTACCCAGGCCGGTCGCTCGACTTATTACTGTCCCGGCTGCCAGCGGCGGTAAGAAACGACCACCCGGTCTTTTTCAGTCATCCTGACGCAAAATCCCGGCGGACTTTCCATCTTTCTATATACACCACCTGTTCCGGCCCGGTTCTGTCAGCCTGAAGCCTGATTTTTCCCTGGAACCCTGCGAACTAATGCTGGAGTCTGAGGCTCAATGAATGTTTCAGAGTGTTGGTGAAGGGGCAGGGCAGCGGTGCAGGAATTCAGCTCACCACAGAAATCCTGTTGACAGATGACACAGCGCAAGCGGTCTGGAAATCTCCACCGAACCGAATTATTTAATCAGTGCGACTGTCAACCGGCATTATCTGGACAAAAATACGACGGACTGAAAATTTTTTTAAGAGTTGTTTGGCAGACCAGCAGTTTTCTGTTAGACTCTGCCCGCATTACTCGCAATTCAGTTTGAAGTGTTCGTGGCACCTGAGTTGTCTCACTGTTAACAGCCTGCTTTTTCACCTCACCGGCTCGAAGGAAAAAGTTAAAGGCTGCCGTCAGGAACCCCGCCAGGAACACGGCTGGCAATAAATTCACTGGAATATCACACACTCTGGTCGTGGCTGGACTAATCTGTCCTTTGCTTCAGCAGGCTATGCGGGGGCGTAGCTCTGGTGAAGTGTTTTCCTCAGGACTGAGGCCGTTCAGGCACGGCTGATGATTCTGCCGACGCCAGAAGTATCAATCAAAAAGGAGTACCCCCGATGATAACCTCACACAAACACACACACTTACTTTCAGGAAGCAGAGGGCGGGTCTGGCTGGTTCTGGGAATGACCGGTCTGCTGGCCACGCTCGGTCTGCTGATAGCTTTATACGGAAGAACAAAACAGGCGGCGGTGGCGGTGAATGGCGAAAGTTCATCCGTAAACAAATCCGGCGTTCAAGCTGATGCGCAGGCCAAAGCCAGAGCCGTCGAGGCTTACGGCAAGCTGCCCATGAGTTTTGAAGTTAACAAGGGACAGACCGATGCCAGAGCGAAGTTCATCTCGCGCGGGCGCGGTTACTCGGTCTTCCTGACGGCCAATGAGGCTCTCCTCAAACTGAAACTGGCCGACAAGAAGGATGAGTCAGCCGTGCTGAAGCTGACGATGAATGGTGCCAATGCTGAGCCGCAGATCGCCGGACTGGAAGAACTGCCGGGCCGGAGCAGCTACTTTCTTGGCAATGATCCCGCGAAGTGGCAGACGGATGTGGCGCAGTATACGAAGGTGAAGTATCAGGATGTTTATCCGGGTATTGACGTCGTTTACTACGGCAACCAGAACCAGCTTGAGTATGACTTTGTGGCTGCACCAGGGGCTGATCCGAAGGTTATCAGCATGGCGTTTGCCGGCGCTGACAGCCTGCAGGTTGCTCAGAACGGCGACCTGGTGATGAACGTGGCGGGCCGCGAGGTTCGTCAGCACAAGCCGTTTATTTATCAGGAAGCGGCTCACGGGCGTCAGCAGATTGCGGGCAGCTACGTGATCAGGGGCGAAAACGAAGTTGGCCTGGAGATCGGAACTTACGATGTGTCCAGACCACTCGTGATTGACCCGGTCCTCTCTTATTCCACGCTGCTCGGCGGCAATGGGCTTGATGATGCCACTGCCGTGACGGTGGATAATAATGGCTTTACCTACATTACCGGCGCGACTGATTCAGCGGACTTCCCGACCACGCCGGGAGCGGTCAAAATTCCGAACCCGAACGTCAATCCGAATCCGCAGCCGAATGCCGGCCCGACGGTGGGCGTCATCTTTGTGACCAAGATGAATCCGACGGGCACGGGGGTGGTTTACTCAGCTTACCTGGGTGGCACCATCGTTGCGGCGACCCCGTTCCCGACTCCGACATTCCCGATTGAGAATGAAGGAAACGGCATTGCCATTGATGCTCAGGGCAATGCTTACATCATCGGCACCACGCTGACCACCAACTTCCCCACTCCGGTCACGGCGAAGTCATTTATGCGCACGCCCGGCAATGGTCCCTGCCCGGTTGTGGTGAAACTCAACACCACGGGTACGGCGATCCTCTTCTCAACCTACCTCGGTGGCGGGCCTGAATTCGTCCCGGGTCCGAACGGCCCTGTCCCGGCTGATATTCTTGAGCGCGGCGCAGGCATTGCCGTTTGTGAGCCGGGGATGGCGGTCGTGACGGGTTACACCAACTCGACCATCTTCCCGACCACGCCGGGTGCTTTCCAGACGCAGAAGGCGGGCAGTGCGCTGCCCGTGCCGGACAGATACCTGTCGGCTGACGTCTTCGTCTCAGTTCTGGATACTAACGCGGCCACCGATCCGGCGGCGCTGAAGTACTCCACCTACGTTGGCGGCGGTAACCTGGCTGCTGATGGCAACGAGAACAGCCACGCCCTGGCGGTTGATTTCTCCGGCAACATTTATGTGACCGGTGAGACCAGCGCGGCAGATTTCCCGACGACGGCGGATGCCTTCGATCCGACCTTCAACGGCGGGCTGGCGCGCAACGCCGGCGGCATCAACAGCGACGCGTTTCTCTTCAAACTCTGCCCGGCGGGCAAGGGGGCGAACGACCTGCTCTACTCAACTTTCCTGGGTGGCAGCAGCGACGATTACGCAACTGGCGTGGCGATTGATTTGAACGCCAATGCTTACGTTGCCGGATTTACGCTCTCGAACGACCTGCCGACCACGGCCAACGCCTTCGACAAGACCAAGCAGGGGCTGGTGCCGGGTTCCGATCCGGGAACCGTTCCCTTCGATGTCTTTGTGTCGAAGATTTCCACCAGGACGCCGGGCGCAGCAGGGCTGGCTTATTCGACCTATCTGGCCAGTTCAGGCACCGACCGCAGCGGCAGCGTCACGGTGGACTGTGCCGGCAGGGTCTATGTGACGGGTGACGTCGAAACGGATGACTCAATCAATGAGACGGCTCCGTTCGTCAACTTCCCGACCACGCCTGATGCCTTCGACAGCAGCTTCAATGGTGACATTGACGCTTTCGTCGCGATTCTTGATCCGTCATCAGCGACCGGGGCCGGGTCTCTGGTCTACTCGACCTACCTCGGCGACGAAGCTGAAGATCACGGTCAGGGCATTGCGATTGATCCGGACGGCAACTTCTATGTGGTTGGTTATACCGGCACTCCGGGCAGCCCGCCGCCGCCGCCGCCGGCACCGTTCCCGACGACTCCGGGGGCGTTCAAGGCAGCCAGAACGCCTGGCGATCTGGTCAGTGATGCCTTCGTTGTCAAATTCGGCGCCAATCCTGCCGGATCCTGCAACGACCTGCGCGTGCCGAGCGATCAGAAGGCTGGTTCGCTGCTGTTCTTCAACCTCTATTCGTCGAGCGCGAATAACCCGGCCCTGGAGAACACCCGGATCAACATCACCAACACCAGCTCTGACACCTTCACCTATGTCCACCTCTTCTTTGTGGACGGCAGCAGTTGTTCAGTGGCTGACAGCTTCGTCTGTCTGACTCCGAATCAGACTGTGACCCTCCTGGCTTCGGACGTTGATCCGGGCGTGATGGGTTACGTGATTGCGGTGGCGACGGATGAAAATGGCTGCCCGGCCAACTTCAACTACCTGATTGGTGACGAATACGTCAAGCTGGCCTCCGGCCACGAAGCCAATCTGGGCGCTGAAGCGATCAGTGCCTACAAGGGATGCATCGGTTGCAAAGACGGCGGCACCACCGCGCAACTGCGACTCAACGGCATCAACTACGGTCTGGTTCCGCGCGTGCTGTCGCTCGACAACATCCCGTCACAGACCGAAGGCAACTCGACACTGCTCGTCCTGAACCGCGTCGGTGGCGATATGACCACGTCGGGGGATCGGATCGGCAACATCTTCGGGTTGCTGTATGATGACCTTGAGAATTCCTACAGTTTCACCCAGGGCGGCCTTGGCTGCCAGTTGAAGCA
>CAYWDW010000462.1:0-5126 GCA_964457105.1 uncultured Heliobacteriaceae bacterium | reverse complement strand
GATGCCGCAGCTTACAAACAAAGCTCACCGATTTACTTTGCGGGAGGCCTGAAAGGCGCGCTGCTGATTTGTCACGGCATGGTTGATACGAACGTGCATTTTCAGGACACCGTCAGACTGGTGCAGCGGCTGATTGAACTGAAAAAAGAGAACTGGGAACTCGCCGTCTATCCGGTCGAAGATCACGGCTTCGAGCGCGCCTCAAGCTGGGCCGATGAATACAAGCGCATCCTGAAGCTTTTCACGCAAAACCTGGGCGAAACCGCCGCGCCAAAAACAACCGGGCGCAGGAAGTGATCCGGAGTGTGGCGACTTCGGATGATTTTATGAAGTGTGTCGAATGTCTCAAAACTACAGATGCCCTGCTCACTGTGCGCGGCGGGCAGGCGTTGTGTCAGCAGTGCGCGGAGCAGTTTTACATTGCCTGCGCGGACTGCGGTGAACTGACGCCGCGTGATGATGCGGCGCAGCGCGATGACAAGCCGTGCTGCCCTGAGTGCCTGACTGCGCCGCCGGAAAGCACCATCGCCGCGCCGCTCAGCGACGCAGAACTGGCGGCGGCGGTGGCTGAATTTCATCGCCTCAATACCGAAGAAAAACGTGTAAAGGAGCAGCTTGAAGCGGTCAAGGAAAAACTGCGTCGCCACGCCGCCACGCAGCAGCGCACAGAAAATGGTGTGACGATGCGGGCCGGAGAGCAGGCCGTCAAATGCGGCTGGTCAGTCACGATCAGTTATGACAGCGAAAAGCTCGCGGCAGTTGAAACGATGCTTGGCGCCGGGCGATTCGCTGAACTTTTCACCTGCGAAATGAAATACTCGGCCATCAGGGACAGCATCGCCGCATTCCTGGCCGCAGATGAATCGGCCACCGCCGCCGCCCGCGCCGCCATTCGTGAAGCGCAGAAAGTCACCGAGACAGCGCGGCTGACCGTCGTCGGGCCGAAAAGCAGCGCCACAAAATCGAAATCATCGAAGCAGTCCCCGCAAACAGAATCATCGTGAAGCAGTCAGACTCCTCAGCTCCGCCACTTCAGCCGGAACGACCATTGTCAGCCACTCGCGTCGCGCAGTATGCGACGGCGCGCGGCAGGTGCGAGCGGTACCTGCGCTTTGCGCTGTTCAAATCAGAACACGACGCGCTGATGCGCCGTTACGGCGTCGTGCCCGAATCGCTTTCGCCGCTGCTGGCCGAAGCGGGCAGCGTCTTTGAGCGCGCAGCCGTGACCGCACTCGCCGCACAATCGGGCCTCACCGATCTGCGCAATCAGAAAGCCGCGGACCTGATTGCCGCGCTGCGTCAGCAAGGACCGGGCCGCGCACTTTATTACCAGGCGCCGCTCGCCGGACGCATCGGGCCGATTGCCTGCGAAGGCATTGCCGACCTGATTGAAATCACGCGGCGCGATGACGACGCAGTTGATGCCGTCGTCATTGACATCAAGGCGAGCCGCCGCGAATCGGTCGGCTTTCGGTTGCAGGTGGCGTTTTATGCGCGACTGCTGAAAGATGCGCTCGCGCAGGCCGGGCTGAGGGTTGCCTCGCTCGGCGGCGCAATTATTGAACGCGACACCGAACTGTCGGCTGACAACCTGGCGACATTCGACCTGGCTTTATACGAAGACGAAATTGAACGCCTGATCGCCGCGCCGGAGTCAGACGTGGCGCGCCTGCTGCACAAAAGCTTTGCCGAAGCTTCGTATCATCTGTCGGCCAAATGCGACGGCTGCCCTTACAACGCGGCCTGTTTTGTCGAAAGCGCCGAACGCGAAGACCTGTCGCTCGTGCCGCTGCTGACGGCGGCTGAAAAGCGGGCGCTGCACAGCGAGGGCATTCACTCGGCGCGAGACCTTGCCGGGCTGATGACTTACGGCGCACGTTCGATGGAACCGGCGACGGGGCGCGAAACTGAGGCGGCCCGCGTCGGTCGTCGCTGGCCGCTCGAAGGCCGGTTGCCGCTGATTGTGCAGCGGGCGCGGGCGGCGATGAAAGCGGCGAGCGCAGGCCTTGAAGCCAAATCATTTCTTTACGGCGCGGGCTTCGGCTCGCTGCCCGACACGCAGCGTTACCCCGATCTCGTCAGGGTTTTTATTGACGCGCAGCACGATTACATCGGCGACCGGCTCTATCTGATTTCGGCTGTCGTGGCCGGGCCGTCGGGCACGGCGGAGATTGTCGAGATGACCGACGCACCGCCGGACACCGACGCTGAACGCGCGCTGCTTATTACCTGGCTGACGAAACTGCTGCCGGCAATTCGTGAAGCGGCAGGAACTGACGCGGCGCCGGTTCACGTTTATCTTTTTGATCAGCGCGATCAGGGCGTGCTGCTCGAGGCGCTGACCAGGCATTTCGCGGCGCTGTGCGCGATTCCGGCGTTTTATGACCTGCTGACTTCATCGCCCGCGCTGACGCAGGGGATGATTTCGTTTCTGGCCGATGAAGTGCGCGAGCGGCGCAACCTGTCGCCGATTTGTCAGAACCTTTATCGCGTGGCGGCGGCGATGGGCTTTGAGTGGCGCGAAGGTGAGCTTGATTTCTGGCAGAAGTTTCGCGCGCGGGCTTTCGGTCATCGCCGCGCCTTCGTGCGTGACGCGCAGACGGAGTTGTTCCGCAAAGCTGCTGCCGGTGACACGAATCTGTTGTATGTCGAAGCGGCGGCGCGTTTCGGCACGCAGATTCCGCTTGAATACGCCTATGCCGCGTGGGGCAGGCTGCCGGAATCAGCCGGGATGAAACGCGAAGAGCTGACGCAGTTGCGCAGTTTTCTGGGCGTGACGATGGACGAGATTCGCCGCCTGGCCGCGCACCGCTGCCGCGCGCTGCATTACCTCGAAGCGCAGTTCACGCACAAAAATCGTGCGGTCGAAAAGCGCGAGCTTGATCTGACCCGGCTTGATCAGGTTGAAGTCGAACCGGAGGACGTGCCGCTCAGCCGCTCGCTCGAAGACTTTCTGCTGCTCGAACATTACGCGAAGCATCAGGCCGCGCGGCTTTATCTGGCGCAGCCGCCCGAACTGCGCGCGCAAAGCGGCAGCACGGCCATTCTGCGCTGCGAGGCTTATTGCAAAGGCGACAAGGCCGATGAGGGCACGTTCGTCCTGGCCCGCGCTGACGGCACGCCGATCAGTCGCAGCGAGGCGGGCACGCTGCGATTGCACGAAGGCGCGTGGATGGTGCTCAATCCGCTGACTGGTGAAGACGGGCAGCCGCGTTCGGCGGGCGCGCTCATCAGCGGGCGGCTCAGCGTCATTGAAAGTTTCGATGACGAGCGGCTTGAACTGCGGCTGATGCGCATCAGCTTCCGCGATTCAGACTTCCGCTACGGTCACTGGAATTTCGATCCGCAGCCGGGCGTGGTTTACACACTTGATAAAATGGTGGACGACCTCAACGCTGACAAATACCGCGAAGCCTGCGAAAACGCCGCGAGCAATCATCTGTATCGCTGGATGAATGAAGCTTACAGCGACCGCGCGGCGGCGCAACCGCTGCGTCAGATGCGCCCGTTGCGGCTGCGGGCCGGACTTGAACTGGCCGAACTGGCTTCGCGGTCGCAGCCGCCGCACGGCCTGACCGCAGCGCAGCGGCGCATCGTCGGTGAACATTACGCCGACCGCCTGCTGGTGGTGCAGGGGCCGCCGGGCACTGGCAAAAGTCACACCATCGGTTTTGCCATTCTGGCGCGGGCGCTGGCGCTCAAAAGCGCGGCGCGTCCCTTTCGCGTGGCCGTCGCCGCTAAAACTCACGCGGCGGTTGAGATCGTGCTGTCAAGCGTGGCGCGGCGCGTCAACGACCTGCGGGCATTTGCGGGCGATGATGCGCGGCTGACGCTGCTCGATAATCTGCGGCTCGCCAAAATCTGCAACGCGCCGGGCGACAGCGTGCCCGCAGGCGTTGAGGCCCTGCTGGCCGAAGGCAGCGACGGGCAGAAGGCCGGTGCGCAGTGGCAGGAACTGCTGACCGAAGACCTGCTTGTCATCGGCGGCACGCCGGGCGGACTTTACCGGCTGATCAAACAGGGCGCGGCAAAGAGTGGCAAAATCAACTGGACTGACGAGTATTTTGATCTGGTCATCGTGGACGAAGCCTCGCAGATGAGCATCACCGAAGCCCTGACTGCCGCCGCTTTTTTACGTGGTGACGGGCAGTTCATCGCGGTGGGCGATCACCGGCAGATGCCGCCGATCCTGCAACACGCGTGGGACGCCGCGAGCCGCCGCGACCTGGCGCGCGCGCGCCCGCACCTTTCGATCTTTGAATACCTGATCGAACTCGGCTGTGCGCGCACTGCGCTGGATGAATCGTTTCGCATTCCGGCAGAGATTGCCGACTTTCTGCATCGCCACATTTACGCGAGCGACGGCATCGAGTTTCGTTCGCACAATCGGACCCGCCTGGCGCCGGTGACTGAAGCCGCAGAATGGATCAGACACGCGCTGCTGCCGGAGCATCCTGTCATTCTGATCGAACACGACGAAGAAGGCTCGCAGCAGGCGAATGAATGCGAAGCGTGGCTGATTGAGCAACTGGCTGAAGCGGCGCTGAAACAGCTCAACCTGAGCGTTGAAGAAGGTCTCGGCATTGTCGTGCCGCACCGCGCACAGAAGGCGTTGCTGCAATCACGCCTGCCGCACCTGGCCGCGTCGGTTGACACGGTCGAGCGATTTCAGGGCGGCGAACGCGAACTGATTCTTGTTTCCGCAACCGTGTCAGATCGTGAATACGCGCAGAGCGAAAGCGAATTTCTGCTGGAACCGCGACGGCTGACGGTGGCCGTTTCGCGCCCGCGCCGCAAGCTGATCGTCGTGGCCGCGCGGGCTGTGTTCGGACTGATTGCCGCAGACGTGGACGAATACGAACGCGGCGCGCTGTGGAAGCACCTGCGCCGCGAATGCGCTCAGCCCCCGCTCTGGACGGGCGAATTGTGCGGTCACAGAGTCCGCATCCTGCAAGTCAGAGGCGAATCGCCTGCGAAAGTGTGAATCGCTGTAGCATCGCGCGCGTCAGCAGGCGGAGTACGATACCACGCGCGTTACGGTACCGTAACACGAGCGGTGCTGTAACGCGCACGGTACTGTAAACTGTACCTGTAAACAAAAGCGTGACAGGCGCCGGTCGCGCTTC
>CAYWDW010000461.1:0-5130 GCA_964457105.1 uncultured Heliobacteriaceae bacterium | reverse complement strand
ACCTCCAATGAAGTCGAACCTGCATTGACTGCCGCCCAGCTTTGCCTATTGTTGGTTGAGCGATAGATGCCGTTTCAGTCCATTCATTGTGCTTCTCATTTGATCTTTCTCCGTGAGCGGGGAGCATTGGCGGCAGGGCTGTGTGCCGCGCCATCTGTGCTGGTTGAGTTCGGACTTGGTTTGTTGGGCGATAGCGCGCGGTTGAACGAAGAGTTGCTACCAGACACTATGCAAGAAATGCTGACACCATAGGGGCCGCCATCACGAAAGTTGTCATCCCTCACCACGATGACGTACCTGCCAGTGGCAGGTAGTGTCACAAGGTCTGTGTTAGCGACACGTGTGTTGGGATCGCATTCCGCCATTTTGACCAATCCACCGATTGGGTTATACAACTCTACTACCGGGCAAAGGTTAAAGGAAACCGGGCTGCCGTTAAGTGCCGCCACAAGCCTGATGATGCCGCCCGCGTTTCCGCTGAACGTGTAGATATCCTGCTGGCTGGATGCGGTAAAGCTGCCCGTACGAGTTGGGCCACAAGTGATAGCAGTTCCGCATTGCCCGGTTATGAAAGCCAGGTTCAACCCATAAGGGCCGCCGTCACGAAAGTTGTCATCCCTTACCACAATGACGTACTGGCCCGTAGTCGGCAGTGTGACGAGACCTGTTTCCGCGACGCGTGCGCCACTACACGCGGCCATTTTGATCAACCTGCCTGTTGAGTCGTAGATTTCCAGCACCGGACAAAGGTTAGAGAAGACCTCGCTGCCGTTAAGTGCCGCCACAAGTCTGATGATCTCACCCGCGTTTCCATTAAACGTATAGACATCCTGCTGGCTGGATGCAGTGAAGCTGCCCGTACGCGTCTGGCCGCAAGCAATTGACGCAGGGTTGACTCTCACTGGGATGTCCTGAGTCGCGCTCGCGCCTTGATTATCAGTAGCCGTGAGCCTGAGCGTAAAGTTGCCAGTGAGACCATTGCGGAGAGCCAGGCGCAGGTTATAAGAGTCGCCGCTGCCCTTAACGACCAAAGGGGATACTTCGGGTGCGCCTGATGGTTCAACCCGAATCGTCTGTCCCGTATCGGGATCATACGCGGTGAAATTTACGTCGAGCGTCTGACCGGCGCTGACAGTCAGGCTCGGTGGACAGATAATTACTGGCGGGCGGTTGCTTGTCTCGCTCGGCAACACCAGATCAGGGGTGACGGTGGTGATTCCGTTGATTACGGCAGCGATGCCGCTGCGTTGTGTGCGCTCAACTCTGCCGCTCGGACGCACAAAGCTCGCTTCGACGGTGATCTGATCAGCGGCGGATTTGACGGGAATGTCGCGCAGGATGAAACTGCCATTGCCATCGGTGAAGGCTTCCTGCCCGCGCACACGCACGACGGCCAGGCGCACCGGAGTGCTGCCATCGCTGTCCACTACACGCCCGATGACCGTGGTCACAGGCTGCGGGCTGGCGACGAAATAGTAGCTCGTCTCTTTGATCGCATCCGTCGCGGTCTCGATCCGCTGACCATCACTCGAAACTGTGGCGGCTCCTGATTCGATAAAGGTGCCCAGCGTCGGGCTGCCTGCGGTTTGATCCAGACGAAAGAGTCTGACCTGGGAGCCTGCCGCGAAACCGTCAGGGTTGGGAAAAATGAGTTTGCCGCCCGGATTCAGGACTGCGCCAAAAGGCGAAATCTGCGCGATGACCGGACTGAAAACGCCGAAAGGCAGATTGACCGGCGTCCGGCTGTTGGCGACCAGCGTAAGCGTGAGAATGCCGCTCGTTGTGCCATCCGGGAAGCTCACGGTTGTATTCGCGGGAACCTCAAAGGTGACATTGCCGGACTGGATCGTGTCCGCAGGCGCCCGTGTCTCAGCCGGGACCGGCACGCTGACCGCTGTTTCGGTCAGCGAGTTTCTGCCGACAGTGATCGTCGCGCCGGTGTTTTGCTGCAGCGAGATCGGACGCGCGAACTGATTGTCCTGATCGGCGCGCACGACAGTCTTGAGCGTCACCTTCGGGAAGGGCGGAGAAACGGGAATCGCCGCGCCATCCACTTCGACAATCGCAGCGCCGGGGGCAACATCGGGCAGGATGAAAGCGCCTTCGGCTCCGGTGCGCGCCGTGATGCTGGTCCCGGATACTTTCACGTTGACGCCGCTCACCGGCTGGCGGTCAGTGTTTTCGATGACGCCGCTGATCGAAGTTCGCACCGCGAGCGGGCTGGCGCTGGCGCCTTCGCCCTGCGGGGTCCGCACGCTGAGCAGCCCGCTGCGGGCGCCAAACGGCGCCTGGATTGAGAGCTGTGAGGCCGAAGCTGAAATGACCCGGCCTTCGATGCCAGCCATGCGCACCACCATCTCTGCCGGGTTGGACGAGAAACCGGTCCCGTTGAGCGTCAGCATCTGACCTGCCAGTGCGGGGGCCGGGCCGAAGCTGCTGATCACCGGCGGCGCAGAGCCTGCACGCGCTCCAATCTCGATCTCCGTCGGTCTTGAAGCAGTGAATCCATTGCCAGCCACTGAGACATTCACGCGCCCGCGTCCGATCAGGCTGCGCGGAATTTCGACGTTGATCTGATTGAGGCCGACAAAGGTTCCCTGTGGGCCGGCATAAGCGGGGATGATTTCGTTCCCGCCAATGACCACATGAACATTTTCGTTGAAATTGCCGTCACCATTGGGGTCAGGCGTGCGACGGATGCCGGAAAGGTAAAGAATCAGGAAGACCTGCTCGCTTTCAGGGCCGAGATCAAATGCTCTGGCCAGACACACCCTGGGCGAGCCGACACACTGAGCAACATCTTCAGCCTGCTGACTGGCGCCGTTGACGCGCAAAAGAAAGGCGGCTGGCACGCCCTGACCATCGCTGTTAGCGGTAAAAATGGCCGGCGACACATCGCGCACCTGGAGCGCGCCGTTCGAGACTGTGCCGTCACCAGACCGCACGACGACAGTTGCGTTACCAACTTCTGTCTCTGCCGGGACAAGGTAGTTGACCTGGAACGGGCTGACGAAAAACAAACCAGCGCGCCGCCCGTTGACTTCAACCGTCGTGCCGCCAAGTTCGGTCGGCAGCGGGAGCGCCGTAGCGACGACCGTCTGCGTGGCGAGTTGCGCGCCAAAAGCCGCCACAATTGAATCAGGCGCAATGGCTGTGGTCTCATAGCTCGCGGCTGAAACGGTGACGACGGGTGTTTGTTGCAGCCCTGCCGCCGTGCTGGCATTCATTCGCGCAGCCGACTTCAGATGCGCCCGGCCTGGCAGAGTCGCGCTGAAGAAAAGAAGAGTTGCGAAGCTGAGCGAGAGGATTGTCACGACCGCCTGCCACCAGCCAGGCATCGCCCACTGTTTCAGATTCCGGTATGTCATCACGCCTCCTTTAACAAGCTTACCAGGACGATCACGAAGAGGAGGACTCTGGTGTAATTCATTCTTCCCTCCGATGAAGTGAGAGGCGGACAATCTACACTTTGCCTTACGGACAGCCCAGTTTCGCAGTCGTGATATTCACCGGTCGTAAGAGTCCATCCGGCCCTTTCAACAACCAAATCGCCAGATTGTTATTATTCGCGACGGTGAACGTCACACTAAAAGCATTGCGCACTCTCCCCGGCTGAAACACCGTCACCTGCCCGCGATTCTGATGGCCGGGCGTGAAGTAGTTGCTCGCTCCAACCGGAATCGTCACTGTTGCCCCCATCGTATTGTCATAACCGAATTCCGCGGTGTAGTTGCCATTGGAATTTCGCTGCACACATTCGAGGATCGGCACGACCGTCGGCGCAATCGTCACGGTATAGCTGCGGAGGTTTTCACAGGCGCTGTTGTTCCGCCTGGCTTTGATCGTGAAATTATATGTGCCCGGCGTTGTCGGCATTCCTTTGAGGAAGTAAAAGCTGAACTCCTTCACCAATTGCACACCCGGCGGTAAAGCGCCGCCCGCGAGACTGAAGGTATAAGCAGCAGTCGGTGTCGCAACGAGCCTTTGTGCATATGAAATGCCAATGTAAGGCTGTGTCAGAGACGTCGGATAAATAACGATTCCGCAGGTGTTGATGACAGTCAATGGATAGCTCCGGCTAACCGGACAAGCGTTGTCATCCTGCACGGTGACATTGACGTTGAAGTTGCCCGCCTGTGTCGGCGTGCCTTTGATTGTCACGGTCGTGCCCGTCACCAAGAACATCATTCCTGTCGGCAGCCCCGTAACATTCACCGTGTACGGCGGAGCGCCCCCACTGAATGAAATGTTCGTCGCCGGATACGCCTGTCCCACCGCACCATTCGGCAGCGTGGCAGCAGCGAGAGCAACAGGACTCACAACTTGCGTAGTCGCCTCCGCCACTGACTTTGCACTCTCCGGATTGTTGGTGAGGTCTCTGGCAATACTGTAAAAAGCATATTGCTTGCCTGCTTGCCCGCTAAAGATTCCCTCCGTTGCCGTCGTATTGCTCAGCCAGGCCACATACGGCCCGTTATTTTCCGAGACAAAGATCGTGTAATCCCGCACGCCTGCCCCGACATCCGAACCCGACCATTTCACTTGAAACGACGATGCGCATTGCCTTGCATTGACGGACAAGACCTTGCTCGTCGGCTTGGTGTTATCCAACGTATTCAGCCATTGCGGCGTATCAATCGGCGCATTCGTATCAAAGATAATCCGCGCCTTGTTGCGAATCTCCGTGCCGGTCGGCAAGCTCTTCTTCGGCATCACGGTGAACAGCACACTCCCGTCTCCTTCGGGCGGGACTTTGTTCGGCGGCAGGAACCCCGCAAACGGGTCATCCGGCGGAAGCCCCGTAGCCGGGTCAATGGAAGTGAAGCGCCAAATGAGTAGGCCATTGATTGTATTCAGATTTCCTTCGACTCGCACCAGCAAATTCTTGCCTGGACGCAGATCAACTTCTGTTTGGTAGCTGATTAAGCCAGGTGGCGGAATGATTTGCTTGTTGCCGAAAGTGATGGGGCCAAGACTGAAGTTAGTGAAGTCTAGATTCGCTGCATCAAGCTGATCGGTGATAACAACTTCTTGCGCGGGTGCGGGTGCAGTAGCTAGATTTTCGAAGAGTACTGCATATCTTAATGGCTCAGATCCATTAAGGAATCTTTGCCGGTCTGAACCAACCCC
>CAYWDW010000460.1:0-5131 GCA_964457105.1 uncultured Heliobacteriaceae bacterium | reverse complement strand
GTTGGCCGGATGCGAAACCAGCAACCGCGCTTCGCCGCCCGCGACGGGCGCAGTCCAGATGTCGCCGCCTGAAACGGAAGCGATCTCCGCGCGGTCGGGCGAAATCGAAGGCTCGGAAAAACTGGGGCGAGCTTCGGGCGCGGATTGCCCTGACACGCCACCAATGAATTGACTGAACGCGGCCAGGCCGCAAAAAGCAAACAGACAGACGAAAATTTTTTTGTAGTTGAGCATGAATTTGAACCTCGACGGGAAATAGTTAATCACTGATGTTACGCAGTTGAAATCATTGAGAATTGCTTGACTGGATTTGGCGCCAGAAACACGCGAGATATTCGCCGGTGAGTCAGCGCCGCCGCCACCGCCGGAAAACTGCCCATCCGCAACCGCACTCCAACCGGAGCGCATTATGCAATTGATACTTCGATCCAGGACTCGCCCAGCGTCCCTGCCGCTATGCCTCCGGCACAAAGAACCTGTCAAGCGCCTCAATGATTTTCTGAGCGCGTAACAGTAGTTCCTGAATTTATGCCGAGCCGCGCGCGTTGATCCTGAGTACAAGCGTGCGCCGCGCTAATTTCTGCGGATCAACATTGGCGGCGCGCGTGATCTTTCGTCCGGTTCCGGACTGCCTCACGTTACTCCCACCCGCCCCCAAGCACTCGATAAAGCTGAACCACGGTCAATAGCTCATCGCGGCGGATGCGAGCCAGGTCAAGCTCCGCGGCAAAGAGGTCGCGCTCCGCGTCCAGCTTATCCAGGTAGCTGGCGACTCCGCCGCGATAGCGCAGGTCGGATAAATGAGCGCGATCCCGCAAGGTGGCGACCAGCGTTTCGCGTTGCGCGCGGGTCTCCTTGACCCTGGTGTTGGCGATCAGGGCGTCTGACACTTCACGAAATGCCGTGCGGATGCTCAGTTCATACCGGGTGAGCGCCAACTGCCGCCCGGCTTCGGCCAGCTTCACGCGCGATTTCAAGCGCCCGGCGTTGAAGATCGGTTGCCCGACTTGCCCGACAAACGACCAGACGCGCGCCGGCCCGCTGAACAGATCGAGCAGCGCCGCGCTTTCGCCGCCGGCGGAGCCGGTCAGTCTGATTTGCGGAAAGTAAGCCGCTTTGGCGACGCCGATGTCCGCATTCGCGGCGATCAATTCCTGCTCGGCTCCGCGAATGTCCGGCCTGCGCGCAAGCAGCGCCGATGGCAAGCCCGGCGGCACGGATGGCGGCGTTTCCTGTTCGACCAGCATTTTGCCGCGCGTGACCGCGCCGGGATTCTGGCCGAGCAGCAGGTTGATGAAGTTCTCCTGCTGTTCGATTGATTGTTCGAGGTTGGGAATGGCGGCGGCGGTCGTCAGCGCCAGTTGCTCGGCCTGACGCAGTTCCAGCCGCGTGGCGATTCCGGCGTCCTTGCGCAGCGTGATGATCCGCAGCGATTCCTGCCGCAGCGTGAGCGTCCGCCGCGCGATTTCCAGTTCCAGGTCCAGTTCGAGCAGGTCGAAGTAAGCTGCCGCCACCGCGCCCACCAGCGAAACGATGACGGCGCGCCGCGCCTCTTCAGTCGCCAGTAAATCAGCGCGCGCCGCTTCTGTCGCGCGCCGCAAACGTCCCCACAGATCAACCTCGAAGGATGACAAACCGAGAGTCATGCTGCCAGCGGCGCGCTGTGTGCCGAATCCGGCGGGCAAGGCGGTCAGTCCCTGAGTAGACGAGCGGCGTCCGGTGATGTTTCCCCCCGCCTCAACGGTCGGGAACTGATCCGCTCGCGTGATGCCCAGACTGGCCTCGGCCTGACTGATGCGCGCGACCGCCAGCCGGAGATCGTAGTTTTGTTCCAGCGCCGTGCGAATCAGCATTTGAAGCTGCGGGTCTTTGAAGACTTCCGACCATTTTTGATCGGATAGAGAACTCGCGTCGGCCTGCGACCTCGGATCGGCGCGAAATACGTCAGGCGAGGTCACGGCGGGCCTGCGATACTTCGGTCCCACCATACAGCCGGTTATCTGGGTGGCGATGAGCGCAATCACAATCAACCGTTTCATCATCAATCCTCGGAAAATCATCCACGAAGCCACACGAAGAACCACGAAGGAAAAGAGAAAATCTTCGTGTCCTTTCGTGTGGCTTCGTGGATGAGTTTCATTATTTCAGGGCGTCGTCTCTGGCATCAGTTGTTCTTCTTCGTCCGATTGTTTCGCGCGCGGTTTGCGCTCGGTTAACCCTTGAAGGAGCACGTATAACAACGGAATCAGAAACACGCCGAACAATGTCGCCGCCGTCATGCCGCCGAAAACCGCCGTGCCCAGCGCCTGCCGACTGCCCGCGCCCGCGCCGGTCGAGATGACCAGCGGCACGACGCCCAGGATGAATGCGAACGAAGTCATCAGGATCGGTCTGAAGCGCTGCACCGCGCCGTCCACCGCGGCGTCCCGCAAAGCCATTCCTTCTTCGTGGCGCATTTTGGCGAACTCGACGATGAGGATCGCGTTCTTGACCGCCAGGCCGATCAGCATCACCAGTCCGACCTGAAAATAGACGTTGACGATCTGGCCGCGCATCCACATGGCGAACACGGCACCGAACACGCCGAGCGGAACTCCGAGGATCACCGAGAACGGAATGGCCCAGCTTTCGTACAGGGCAGCCAGCAGCAGAAAGACGAAGACGAGTGTGAGAGCCAGAATCATCGTCAATTGCCCACCCGACTCTTTCTCCTGATAGGTCACTCCCGTCCATTCGTAACCCATCGCGGCGGGGAGCGCCTGGCCGGAGACTGCTTCCATCGCCGTGACGGCGTCGCCCGAAGCGTAACCGGACGCGGCGTTGCCTCTGATCGAGGCGGAGCGGAAGAGGTTGTAGCGGGCGATGGATTCCGGCCCGCTCTGCTGACGAACGTTGATCAGCGTGGCGAGCGGAACCATCTCGCCTTTGCTGTTGCGGATGTAGAACTGACCGATGTTTTCCGGCCTGGCGCGAAACTCCGGTTCCGCCTCCAGCACCACTTTGTAGGTGCGCCCGAAGCGGTTGAAGTCCACCACCGGCAAGGCCGCCAGATTCGCCGCCAGCGTGCTGTAAATGTCGCTCAGGGAAATGCCCAGCGATTTGGCCTTCTCGCGGTCAATGTCGAGCGAGATTTGCGGGCTGCCCGCGCGCAGGGTGGTGTAGACGCCCGCCAGTTCCGGGCGCTGATTGGCCGCGCCGACCATTGCCTGCGCCGCCTGCGTCAGATCGCTCAACTGGCCGCCCGCGCGATCTTCCAGCACGTAATCGAAGCCGCCCACGCTCCCCAGGCCGGGAATCGGCGGCGGTATGGCGGCGAAGATGATCGCTTCGGGAATCGCCGCCAGCTTGCCTGAGAGGCTGGCCATCACGCTCTTGATTTGCAAATCGGCGGTCTTGCGCTCATCCCAGTGCTTGAGGTTGAGGATGATCATTCCCATGTTGGAGCCGACGCCCAGTAACATGCTCTGACCGCCGATGCTGATGAAATCCTTCACGCCGGGCGCGGTTTTCACTATCGCTTCGACCTGATCGATGACCGCCGTCGTCCGCTCGAGCGAAGCGGCGTCGGGCAATTGAATCGAGATGAAGACATAGCCTTGATCCTCATCCGGGACAAAGGTCGTGGACGTGTATCTGAACAGCAAAACAGCGCCCGCCGACAGCACGGCCAGCAGCGCCAGACCGACCAGCGATTTGCGCAGCAGGAAGACCACTCCGGCTCTGTAGCCCGCCGTCGTTTTTTCAAAGAAGCGGTCGAAGCCGCCGAAGAACCGATTGAGCAGCCTTTTCGATGATGATTTGGTCGCGGGGCGCAGCAGCAGCGCGCACATCGCCGGAGTGAAGGTCAGCGCGTTGACGGTCGAAATCGCCACCGCCGAAGCCATCGTCAGCGCGAACTGCTTGAACATCTCGCCGGTGATGCCGCCCAGGAACGAGACCGGAATGAAGACCGCCGCGAGCACCAGCGAGATGCCGATGATCGGCCCGGTCACTTCGATCATCGCGGCGAGGGTGGCGTCGCGCGGACTGAGCGTGGGATCGTGGTCGAGCTTGTGCTGCACGGCCTCGACCACGACAATCGCATCGTCCACCACGATGCCGACGGCGAGCACCAGCGCAAACAGCGTCAGCAGATTGATCGAGAATCCGAAGACCAGCAGCAGCCCCAGCGTGCCGACGAGCGAAACCGGCACCGCGACCAGCGGGATGACCACCGCGCGCCAGCTTTGCAGAAACAGAAAGACGACCAGAAAGACCAGCACGAAGGCTTCAAAGAGCGTTATGATCACTTCTTCGATGGAGAGCGAAACGAAGGTCGTCGTGTCGAAGGGAGTCTGGTAAGCCAGACCGGGCGGGAAGCGCTCGGAGAGTTCCTTCATCTTCGCCTTGATTCCGGCGGCCACGTCCAGGGCATTCGCGCCCGAAGTCTGATAGACCGCGATCATCGTGCCGGGCGCGCCGTTGAGCCGGCTGAAATTGGTGTAACTGCGCGCGCCCAGTTCGAGGCGGGCGATGTCCTTCAGCCGGACAATCGAGCCGTCCGGCAACGCGCGGATGATGATCTGCTCGAACTCGGAAACTTCAGTCAGACGCCCTTTGGTCACGAGCGGGTACTGAAATGACTGTCCATCAGACGCGGGCGCTTCGCCGATTTTACCGATGGCGGCCTCGGCGTTCTGTTCCCGGATCGCCAGCGTCACGTCGCTGGTCGTAATGCCCAGCCGGGTCATCGCGTCGGGATTGAACCAGACGCGCATCCCGTAATCCTGCTGGCCGAAGATCGTCGCCTTGCCGACGCCCGGCACGCGCAGCAGCGCGTCCACGACGTTGATCGTCGCATAGTTGCTCAGGAAGAGGTTGTCGAAGCTGTTGTCCGGCGACACCAGCCCGACGATCATCAGCATATCCGCCGTCGCTTTTTCCACCTTGAGTCCCTGGCTGATGACCTCCGCCGGCAGTTGCGGTTGGGCGATGGAGACGCGGTTCTGCACGTTGATCGCCGCCTGATCCACATTGACTCCGACCTTGAAAGTGACCGTCAACTGGTAGACGCCGTCGTTGGAAGAAGTGGACGAAAGGTAGAGCATGTCGTCCACGCCGTTGACCTCTTTCTCGATGATCGTGGCGACCG
>CAYWDW010000459.1:0-5139 GCA_964457105.1 uncultured Heliobacteriaceae bacterium | reverse complement strand
AGGATCTGATCGAAAAAACACGCGACCGCCGCGAACTGACGCGCGGCGAGATTGCCTTTCTGATTCGCGGTTACACGCGCGATGAAATTCCTGACTATCAGATGGCGGCGTGGCTGATGGCCGTGTCTCTGAACGGCCTGACTACTGCCGAAACGCAGGCTTTAGTCGAAGAGATGCTGCATTCGGGCGAGGTGATTTCGTTTCCTGAAATCGCCGCGCCGAAAGTTGACAAGCATTCGACGGGCGGCGTCGGCGACAAGACTTCGCTCGTGATTGCGCCAGTGGCGGCGGCGTGTGGCGTGGCGGTGCCAATGATTTCAGGCCGCGCACTTGCGCACACGGGCGGCACGCTCGACAAACTCGAAGCCATTCCTGGTTTCCGCACGAATCTTTCGCTTGATGAATTTCGTGTTGTTCTGCAACGCTGCGGCCTGGCGCTGATCGGGCAGACAAAGGAGATTGCTCCGGCTGATCGCAAAATTTACGCGCTGCGTGATCTGACCGCGACTGTGCCGTGCAAGCCGCTGATCGTCGCTTCGATCATGTCCAAGAAACTGGCCGAAGGCATTGACGGCCTCGTGCTGGATGTCAAAACCGGCAGCGGCGCGTTTATGCGTCAGTTCAACGACGCGCGCGAACTGGCGGTGATGCTGACCGACACGGGCCGCGCGATGGGCAAGCGCGTGACGGCGCTCATCACCGAGATGAATCAGCCGCTCGGTCGCGCCGTCGGCAACGCGATTGAAACGGTCGAAGCCATCGAAGCGCTGCGCGGCAATCTGAAAGGCGATTTTGCCGAACTGTGTCTGGAACTCGCCGCGCAGATGCTCCTCGTCGGCGGAATCACAAACGATCTGAATGACGCGCGTGAACGATCACGCAACGCCATCACTTCCGGCCAGGCGCTCGAACGCTTTCGCCAGTGCATCGAAGCGCAGGGCGGCGATCCGCGCGTCTGCGATGATGTGAAGCTGCTGCCACAGGCCGCCAGGTCGCAGACCATCACTGCTGACCGTAACGGATTCGTGACCGGAATTGAAACCGATGAGATCGGGCGCATCGTCATGGACTGGGGCGGCGGACGACAGCGGCTTGAGGATGCCATTGATTACGGCGTCGGCCTCTTCATTCACGCCAAAACCGGCGACCGCGTCAGGCCTGGCGATCCGCTTGTCACCGCGCATTACAACGACGAAACCAGGCTGGCCGAAATGCAGACCCGCCTGCGCGCCGCTTATCGCATCGAAGAAAACGCGCCAAAGCCGGAACCGCTGATCAAGTCAGTCATCTGATTACCGGCGAAACAATGGGCTGTGACGTGCCTTCAGTTTCTCAACCTGCTACCATAAGCCTGCGGGCGCAACTGCTGACCTCCGCGCCTCAATCAACAGGACACAGGACTCAATGACTTCAATGAAAGCTTTGTCTTCATTTTCGAGAGCCTCGTCTGCCATTGGTCTGGCATTGCTGCTCGTGCTGGCCGGATGCGTCAATCGTCCGCCGGCGACCGATTCAGCGAGCGGCAAAATCAGAGTCGGCATCGTCTTTGACATCGGCGGCAAGGATGATCGTTCATTCAATTCGGCGGCGTGGGAAGGCTGCCTGCGCGCAAAAAAGGAATTGCCGATTGTGCTGCGCGATGCCGAACCGGGCGATCCGACTTCGCTTGAACCGGCGTTGCGCGCCTTTGCGCAATACGGCTATGACCTCATTATCGGCGTCGGCTTTGCTCAGGGGCCGATCATCGAACAGGTGGCGGCGGATTATCCGAACACGAAATTCGCCATCGTTGATTTCGTCGTCAACAGGCCGAATGTCGCCGGACTGATTTTCAAGGAACACGAAGGCTCGTTTCTGGTCGGGATGATTGCGGCGGCGACGACGAAAACCAATACCATCGGCTTTGTCGGCGGCATGGACGTTCCGCTGATTCACAAGTTTCTGGTCGGCTACGAAGAAGGCGCGAAGTACGTCAATCCGAACATTCACGTGCTGCACAACTTCGTCGGCATCACCGATGCGGCCTGGAACAATCCGGGCAAGGGCCGCGAACTCGCTACGGCGCAGATCGAACAGGGCGCGGACGTTGTTTTTCAGGCCGCAGGTAATTCCGGCCTCGGCGTTTTCGACGCTGCCGAAGCGAAAGGCAAATACGCCATCGGCGTTGATTCAAATCAGAACTGGATCAAGCCCGGCCATATTCTGACCAGCATGGTCAAGCGCGTTGACAACGCCGTGTTCAGCGTCATCAAGGATACCGTCGAAGGCAAATTCAAAGGCGGCCCGCACATTTACGGCCTCGACAACGACGGCGTCGGTTACGCCATTGACCAGTACAACAAGGCGCTGATTGAAAGGATCGAAGCAGCAAAGCGCGACATCCTCGCAGGCAAAATCAAGGTGACGGACGCGATGGCGAAGTAGAGCGAAAGATTCCGACCACAGAGGGCACAGAGGAACACAGAGGATGAACATCAATGACATCAGCGGAGCCGTTGTTGACGCAGCGATGAAGGTCCACACTGCGCTCGGCCCCGGCCTGCTCGAAAGCGCGTATGAAGCCTGCCTGAAACACGAGTTGAGCAAAAGAGGATTCAAGGTTCTTTCTCAGGTGATTCTGCCTGTAATTTATGATGGGGTGGAAGTGGACGCTGACTACAGACTGGATCTTCTGGTGGAAGATGCGGTGATTGTCGAGCTGAAAGCGGTCGAGCGGCTGCTCCCGATTCACGAGGCGCAATTGCTCTCGTACCTCAAATTGAGCGGCAGGAAAGTCGGTCTGCTGATCAACTTCAACGTCGAACATCTCAAAAACGGGATCAAACGTTTCAGGAAAGACTAACCCTCTCTGTGTTCCTCTGTGCCCTCTGTGGTGAATTTCTGTGGTGAATTTCTGACTGCTTATGACTTCTGAAAACATCATCGAAATGCGCGGGATCACGAAACGCTTCGGCAATGTGACCGCGAACAACAACATCAACCTCGCAATTCCGGCGCAGACGATTCAGGCCATCGTCGGTGAAAACGGCGCGGGCAAGTCAACGATCATGAAAATCCTGTACGGCTTTTACCACGCCGATGAAGGAGAGATTTTCATTGATGGCGAGCGCCGCGCGATTCGCAATCCGCACGATGCGATTGCGCTTGGACTCGGCATGGTGCATCAGCATTTCATGCTCGTGCCGCCGATGACGGTGACTGAAAACATCATCCTCGGCGCTGAACCGGGCGGCGAACGAATTGATTACGAGAAAGCCGACGCAGAGATTCGCCGCCTCTCGGATGATTTCGGGTTCAGGATCAATCCGCACAGTTGCATCGAAGAGCTTTCGGTCGGTCAGCAGCAGCGCGTAGAAGTTCTGAAGGCGCTCTATCGCGGTGCGCGCATTCTGATTCTGGATGAGCCGACGGCAGTGCTGACGCCGCAGGAGGTCGAAGAGTTTTTTCGCATCCTGCGCTCGATGCGCGAGCAGGGCAAAACGATCATCATCATCACGCACAAGCTCAGCGAAGTCCTTTCGCTTTCAGACAACGTTACCGTGATGCGCGATGGCAAGGTGGTTGGCGAGCGAAAGACCGCTGAGACAAATGCTGCCGAACTGGCCCGCCTGATGGTCGGGCGCGATGTGCTGCTGAGAGTTGAGAAGCCGACAGCGAAACCGAAAGATGTGGCGCTGTCGGTCAAAGGGCTTCAGCTTCAGCCCGGCGCTGAAGTTTCCTTCGAGGTGCGCGCCGGTGAAATCGTCGGCATCGCCGGAGTCGAAGGCAACGGGCAGACTGAACTGATCGAAACCCTCGCCGGATTGCGACACGCCGCGCAGGGCAGCTTTTCACTCAATGGCCGCGAATGTGCGAAGCGTTCAGCGCGCGAACTCAAAGAACTGGGCGTCGCGCACATTCCCGAAGATCGTCATCAGCGCGGCCTGCTGCTCGATTTTGCGCTGACCGAAAATGCGATTCTCGGCACGCATTACCGCGCGCCTGCGGCCAGCAGGCTGGGTTTGCTTGATGACGACGCGATTGAAGAAAAAACAAAACGGCTGATTCGTGATTTCGATGTGCGTCCGCCGAATCCGGCGCTGCCTGCGAAAGCATTGTCCGGCGGCAATCAGCAGAAGCTGATCATCGGGCGCGAATTCGATATTGATCCGCAACTGCTGCTCGTCGTGCAACCGACACGCGGCGTGGACATCGGCGCGATTGAATTCATTCACCGCAAGCTGGTCGAACTGCGCGACAGAGGCGCGGCAATCCTGCTCGTCTCCGCCGAACTTGAAGAAGTGTTGTCGCTTTCAGATCGCATCCTGGTGATGTATCAGGGCCGCATCGTCGGCGAAGTTGATCCGCAGAAAGTTGATCAGGAAGAGATCGGCCTGATGATGACCGGCGGCAGGAAGTAAAGGTGGCGCCTGCATTATAATTCCTCCGACCTTTGCGATTGTTTCCCGCCCTGTCTGTGAAAGGAGCGTTTATGAGTGTTGTCACTGAAACATTGATGACCGCAGAAGAGTTTGCCGAATTGCCGGATGATGGAGAGCGTTGTGAACTGGTCGAAGGGAGACTTGAACCTATGTCATTGCCAGGCTGGGAACACGGAGAGATTGTGTCTGACCTGCATCTGCTGATCGGAAACTTTGTGAAGCAAAACAAACTCGGCAAGGTTTTTGCGGCGGAAACTGCGTTCAGACTGCAAAGCGATCCTGACACAGTGCGCGGCCCTGACATTGGCTTTGTCAGCGCCAACCGCATCCCGACGGGAGAAGCAGATCGGCGCAAAGCTTTTCCTGGCGCGCCTGACCTGGCGGTTGAAGTGATCTCTCCCAACGACGTTTACACGAAAGTCAGAAAGAAGATTGATGAATATCTGAAGGCTGGAACAAAACTGGTCTGGATCGTTGATCCATCGGTCAAAGAGGTCGAAGTCTGGCGCGCTGATCGCAGCCGCGCGTGGCTGACTGAAACAGATGTCCTGGATGGAGAGACTGTCCTGCCAGGATTTCAGCTCACTGTCCGCGACCTGTTTCTGCAATCCTGAAAGCAACGCCGCTTCGTCAGCGGTTTCATTCCTGTTCACAAGGAGAACAACCAACGTGTCCACAAAGTCCCTGCCCCTGTTAAGTATTGCTCTGTGTTTCATCC
>CAYWDW010000458.1:0-5149 GCA_964457105.1 uncultured Heliobacteriaceae bacterium | reverse complement strand
GTCAAACTGAATGCCTTTGAATTCGCTGGCGTCAACCGGTTCGATGGCGCCGCGACTGAGCGGGACGTTCAGGCGCACGAACGGGCGATCCTTTTCTGACAGGTGCGCGATCAGTGACAGGGCGTGATCGCTGCGGCTGCCCGCGCGCAGGATGCTGGTGAAGAGTACCTTTGACGCATCCACGCCTGCATCGCTGCTGTAAACCCACCGCGTTTCAAGCGCGCTGCGCAGGCCGAACCCCTGGCTGCTGCCTTCAAAGTCATCAACCTTCGCGGTCGCTTTGATCGTCGGCAGCGGCGTGATTTCACTGGTCGCAATTTCACGCGCCAGTTTGTCACGATCAATCTCTTTGCCGCCCAGAAAGACGCGGCTGATCTTTTCAATGTCGCCAATCTGTTTGTGCGGCTCGCCTGCCACCAGCGCCAGGTCGGCGAGTTTGCCAGCGGCAATCGTGCCGCGTTCATCGTCAACGTGCAGCGCCCTGGCGCTGTTGCCCGTCGCGGCAGTAATTGCTTCAAGCGGCGTCAGCCCGCTTTGCACAAGCAGTTCAAGCTCGCGCAGCGTCGCCCAGCCGTGATGTGTGCCGGTGACTCCGGCATCAGTGCCCGTGCCAAACCTGATGCCCGCGGCGCGCAGGGTGGCGGTGTTGTGCTGCAATGTCTGCCAGCGACGCAGGCGCGGCGGGTCGCCGTTTTCTGCCGAACCTGCCGCCGGTCTGAGCGGTTCACTGCCGGGCGGAATAAGCGGCGGATTGATAACCTGGCGCGCTACAGGGTCAAGCACTGCGGCGAGCAGCGGCGTCAGAATGTCGCGGCCACGCGGTTCATACACCGCCAGCGTCGGCGCATAGGTCGTGCCTTTCTCCTTCATCAGTTTCAGCAGTTCATCGTCAGCCGCTTTGTCACCGATGCCGTGATCAATGACATCAACTCCGGCGCGCGCGGCGATCTTTGCCTTGTCGAGCGTGACCGTGTGCGTCAGCGCTTCGAGGCCGTTCTTGTGCGCTTCGTCAACGAGCGCGGCCAGCGTGTCTTCGCGCATGCTGGTCATGTCGGGCGCCGCGCCGTAACGCCAGCCGTCGGTGAAAACCTTGATCACATCAGGCTGGTAAGGCAGCACGCGCCGCACGGCTGCGCGAGCTTCACGCGGCGTTGAGACTTCCTGCGAAAAGAAATCGCCGCGCCCGCCTTCAGCGCCGTGCCCGCCCGGCGTGCTGAAGCGCGCGGCGAGATGCAGGCGCGGCCCCGGAATCACGCCCGTCGCAATCAGTCGCCGCATCGGCTCGAAGGTTTCAGGGTAAGTCCCGAAATCAACCACCGAAGTCACGCCGCAATAAAGATAAGCCTTCAGATTTTTCGGCCAGTCGCCGTCAATGCGCCCGCTGCTCGCGTAAGGCAGATGCGTGTGCAGATCAAAAATCCCCGGCAGCAGCGTCATCCCGGCGGCATTGATGACCTGAGCGTCAGCGGGGATTTCAATCGTCTGCCCGACCGCGGCAATGCGGTCGCCGCGAATCAGCACGCTGCCGGTGAATGGCGGCGCGCCCGTGCCGTCAACAATCGTGGCGTTCGTGATGGCGATGACTTCAGCGCTGACGGGCTTTCGCGCGCTGGCAGAAGGCATGAAAGTGAGCGTCAGAATTGTGCAGATCAGGGTTAGTCTTTTCATGGCTCTGTGTGATTGTAGTTTGAAGCGACGATGACTTGTCACAGCTTGCCTGCCACCTGCTTTGTCAGTGAACAGCTTCGATGTTCAGGATCAATCACGAGCGCAACATCAGGCTGCGGTTCGTGACTCGCATTTCATTGTCTGTCTCTCAGTCAGCTTTCGTCAGATCGGCGAGGCTCAATCTCGTCTGCCCTGAAACTTCGGCGAGAAGCGTGGCGGATGTGATGAATCCGCACTACGGTTTCCTTCGTTATCTCATCCTGACCGGTTGAAAACAGAATGCGGTAAATGTTCCTGCCACGACCATAGAGCAGTTGCCTGATCTCAAGACCGAGTTCACGGCTTTCGGGCGAGAGCGGGCAGCGATGTGGGAAATTTTCGAGCGAGTTGATGGTGTTCAGCAGACCTTCGTACCACTCACCCGCCGCGGCGGGTGAGTGGTATTTGATCCAGAAGTACGCGTCTTCGGCATCCTGTAAAGCATTCAGCGAAATATCAACCCGATATTCCATGTTTCTGCCTTAACTCTTCGAGCGCCTCGCGGGCAGGGCGAAATTCTCCGCGTGCAAACTGCTCCATACTTCTGCGAATAGCTGTTTCCGCCTCAGCGCGATCAAGTTCATCGAAAAATCTTTCGATGCTGAATTCAACTTCCTGCTCGCTCAGTTCAGGGAGTTCAGCCCTGACTGTGCGCCGCAGAATTTCCGTCGCGACCTCCTGTTTTGAGGCTTCCGGCAGGTGATCGAAGGAATCAAGAATGCGCTGAATCTGTGTCTCCATAGCTGAATCTCCGAAATGGAACCAGGCAAAGCTTACAATGCGGCAAAGACCTTTTCCAGAAACTCACGATTCGCCTTCGCGTTGGCCGTCGTTTCCTGCGGCGTCTGACCGACCTTGCAGCATTCGACCATGACCGGGCCGTTGAAGCCTGCTGATTTCAGTTTGGCGAAGACGCTTCTGAAATCAACCTTGCCCGCGCCGAACTGAATCATCACATCGCCTTTGAGTTCGCCGCAGTCCTTCGCGCAGAAGCCGGTGACGTGCTGCGCGATGGGTTCGAGTTCAGCCACCGGATCTTTGGCGGTGTAATGGATGATGTTGCCTGCGTCGTACCAGATTTTGAAATTCGGATGATTGACCTTTTTGATGGCGGCCAGAATTTCATCTGACGCGCCGCTCGCGCCGCCGTGCGGTTTCATGACCAGCTTCAGGCCGCGTTCCTTTGCATAGGCCGCGCCGTCGCTCATCAGTTTGTAGAAGCTTTCGTATTCGTTCGGATTGTCCACGCCGAACGAAAGCAGATATTGCAGTTTCAGCAGGTGTGCATGGTCAATCTGTTTGCGCAGGTCGGTGCGACCTTCTTCAAACGGCAGATTCGCGCGCACGCGCAGCGCGCCCATATTGGCCACCAGGCCGCGCGCCGCGAGCTTCTGTTTCAGGCCGTCAAGATATTCCGGCGTCGCTTCAGAGCCGATGAACGGTTCCTGCCTGGTGCGCGAAAGCAGACCCGTGACTTTGTATCCGGCGGCCTTGATGCCGTCGAGCGTTTCGTCAAAGCTCCATTTCGTCCAGGGACGGTTGAAGCAGCCGATAGTCCATTTAACCCTGGCTTCGGTGTTCATTGAATTGATTCCGGCAAGGGCGATGGCCGCAGTGATTGAAGAGTGATGAATAAACTGGCGACGATTCATAAGTGATCCTGTCAGGTGGTTATGGGTTACTGGTGCTGACCCATGCGCGGAAAGCCCGGCGCATTTCGTTGATGTCCCGGCTGTCTCCGATTTCCAGATGAGCCAGGACGACTTCCGGGGTCAGAAAAGGGAAATGATCGCTGTGCTGAATTTCAAGATACTGGCCGCCGACCAGCCGGTAGAACTGAACCTGCCTGCCGTCAAAACGCCAGCATTCAGGCGTCCCCAGCGCGGCGTAAATCGACATCTTATCAAGTGATGGATGTGTGACATCAATTTCGACGGCGAGGTCCGGCGGCGGATCAGTGGTCAGATCAAGGCGGCGCAGCCCGCGCACCTTTGCGACGTTTTCAATATAAAAGCAGTCGTCCGGTTCAGCGCCTCTGGCTTTCTTTTTCTGCTTCATCGTCGTCGAACCGAGACTTTTGTCTGGCAGGTTCATCTCTTCCGTCAGAATCTGGATGAGATGTGTGAAGAGACCTTTGAAGCCTTCGTGTTCCGGCGACAGAGTCATCATCTCCAGACTCCCTTCGTCGTAGCTGATTTTGAGATGTCGCTTCTCGCTCAGTTCTTCCAGCAAAGCTTCATACTCATCCCAGCTCACATCGCTCAGGAGCAGTCTGCCGTTTTCAGGCAGCGTTTCGATTGCCTGAAGATAACCAGCGACGCCCTCGTTCAGTGTTGCCGTATTCATTTCAGTGCGACTCCTTCTCGCTCGTCACTTCCGACCTTTTTTGCGAGCGGTTCTGACCCATTCACGAAAGGCGCGATTCATGGCCGTAACATCTTCTTCTTCGCCGAGCTGCAGATGATCGGTCACGATGGCCGGAGTGAGAAAAGGGAAGTGATCGCTGACCGGAATTTCAGTGTACTGATCGCCGGTCAGGCGATGGAAATGCAGTTTGTCCTTGTGATAACGCCAGAATTCCGGCACGCCGATTCCGGCGTAAATGGCAAACTTGTCGAGCGAGGAACTGGTCACGTCAACTTCGATGACCAGATCAGGCGGCGGGTCGGTTTTCAGGTTCAGTCGCTTTTTGCCTTTCATCTCTGCCGCATGCTCGATGTAAAAACATTCGTCAGGATCGGCTCCCTTGCCTCTGCCCTTCTTTTTGAGCGTGCTGGAACCGAAACAGCGAATCGGTGTATTCGTCTCTTCGGCCAGAATAATTATCAGTGAAAAGAAAAATGATTTCGGTTCTTCGTGTTCAGGAGAAAGTGTCATGGCTTCAAGCCTTCCGTCGTCGTACATCAGTTTGATGTCAGCGATGCCATCCATCTCTGCGACCAGGTCTTCGTATTCATCCCAGGCCAGGCCGTTGATGACGATGCTGCTGCCGGGAGGCAGCGCGTCAAGGGACTGCTCGATCACTGCCAGATAACCAGTTGCTGTGACGCTCATTTCAGTGCGACTCCTTTCCCGTTCCGCAGATCATATATTACCGCCGAGCCGTCGTAACGCCCAACCGCGAGTTTGCTGCCGTCCGGCGTGGATGCCGCCAGTCTTTCGCCTGATGGATGAAACGCCGCGATATTCATTGCCGCCAGCCGGTCATCCGGGGTGTGCGGATGACCATTCGCATCAGACGCTGAGATGAATCGGAAAAGCCAGCTCATTGGTTTGAGCCGAACATCTTCAAATCTGATTCGGATCAATGCCCAGTTCACGCAGCCTGGCCGCCAGTTTGTCAGCCCGCGCCGCTTCGTGTTCGGCACGTTGTGACTCGTGTTCGGCACGTTGTGACTCGTGTTCGGCACGTTGTGCTTCCTGAGCAGCGCGTTGCGCTTCG
>CAYWDW010000457.1:0-5155 GCA_964457105.1 uncultured Heliobacteriaceae bacterium | reverse complement strand
ACAGCTTCCGGCGGTCGTTCAATGAACGGAGTGACGGCAGCTTTGGCTGCGCCGATGGCTTTGCGCACGGCATCGCAGACGAGATCGTGAATGATCGAAGGCCGCACAAAACGCACTTCGGTCTTGGCCGGATGCACATTCACGTCAACTTCGTGCGGCGCGAGTTCGACAAAGAGCATCGCCGTCGGATAAACCCCAACGGGCATCATTGCGCGATAAGCGTCGCTGAGCGCGCGTCCGAGCAGTTTGTCGCGCACGTAACGGCCATTGATGAAAAAATACTGGTTGTCGCGTGTCGTCCGCGTTACCGCAGGCGAAGAGACAAACCCGCGCACTCGCATTTCGCCCGCTTCGCCGCTGACTTCGATCAGATCATCAATGAATTCGCCGCCGAAAAGCTGATAGGCCCGTTCGCGCAGGTCGCCTGCCGGAGTGACGCTGATACTTTCACGCCCGTTGTTGACAAGCCTGAAGGCGTGTTGCGGGCGCGACAGGGCGTAATGCGTGACGAGGTTGGCGATGTGAAAACTTTCGGTGGCTTCGGATTTGAGGAATTTGCGCCGCGCCGGAACATTGAAAAACAGGTCGCGGATTTCAAAATCAGTGCCGCGCGCAAAGGCGATGTCGCGCACGTTGAGCATGCGCCCGCCGCTGATTTCGACTTCGGTGCCGACCAGGTCATCGGCGCTCTGCGTGCGCAATCTGACTTTGGTCACTGAAGCGATTGAGGCCAGCGCCTCGCCGCGAAAGCCGAGCGTCGTGATGGCTTCAAGGTCTTCGGCCACTTTGATCTTGCTTGTCGCGTGTCGCTCAAAAGCCAGAATCGCGTCATCGCGCGACATCCCTTCGCCATCATCCGCAATCCGAATCAGCCTGCGCCCGCCCGATTCAACAGTCACTTCAACGCGCCGCGCTCCGGCGTCGAGCGAATTTTCGATCAGTTCCTTGACGATGGACGCGGGCCGTTCGACCACTTCACCAGCGGCGATTTTGTTGGCAAGACTGTCTGGCAGAACGCGAATTTTTGACATCGGGGCTTTACGACAAACAATAATCTGAACGGCTCACACCGACCAGTCTTCAACTTTCAGATCAGGAACCTTGCCGAAGTCCCGGATGTTTCTCGACAACAAGGTAGCTTTATGGGCCAGCGCGATGGCGGCAATTTTCAGATCCATCGTGCCGATGCGGATGCGCTGTTTTTGCAATCTCTCGTACTCTGTGGCGGCCTTCTCGTCAAAATCCAGAACAGTGACATTGCGGTAGCTCGTCAACATTCTCTTCAGGCTGCGATACCTCTCAACCTGCTCTGCAAGTGACTTTGCCTTGGCCACCCAGGCCAGCCACCCGCGTGTCTGTTCCTCAAAAGTTACAATGGTGGTCGCCAGCTCATCGCTCCGAAGCCCTGACAGGCGGAATCGCAAACGCTGTGACTCAGCGCTGTTTGACCTGTCTGTCAGGCTGAAAAGATCTGTGTCAAGGATGTACATTTTATCGTCTGCCAGCTTTCACGAGTTTTGTGGCAGCCTTTTTTCGCGCCTTTCCGGCCTGTCCGGGACGCAGGGACTCACGATACTTCCGGCCCAGTTCCATGGCCTTCTCGTAATCCGGGTCATTGTCAAAGACTCCCCAGCGTTGCTCCCACCAGGGCAATTCCGAAGCTTCTGTTTTTTCTCTCAGTCGCGCCACTTCCACTTCCAGAGCAGAAAGGCGCGCCTCGATCAGTGCGGATTTTGACATTGCCATAAATTACTTCCTTTCTCACGAATCAGGTCAGCGTCCTGATTTTGAGTTCATCAAGCTGTTGTTTGCTGACTTCGCTTGGACTGTCAGTCATCAGATCGGCGGCGCTTGATACTTTCGGGAAGGCGATCACTTCGCGCAATGAAGTGGCGCCCGCGAGCAGCATCACCGTGCGGTCAAGGCCGAGCGCGATGCCACCGTGCGGCGGCGTGCCGTAACTGAGCGCGTCGAGAAAGAAGCCGAACTTCTCACGCGCTTCGGCTTCGCTCAGGCCGAGCGCCCTGAAAACTTTCGCCTGAATGTCGGCGCGATGAATTCGGATCGAACCGCCGCCGAGTTCGGTGCCGTTGAAGACGAGGTCGTAGGCTTTGGCGCGCACTGCGCCGAGGTCGCCTTCAAGCTTGTCAAGGTCCTCGTCAATCGGCGAAGTAAACGGATGATGCAGCGCGTACCAGCGTTTGTCGTCTTCGTGATACTCGAACATCGGAAAATCAGTCACCCAGAGCAGCTTGTTCTCGCTGCGATTGATCAGATTTTCGCGGCGCGCGACTTCAAGCCGCAGCGCGCCGAGCGACGCCGCCACCACATCGCGTGCGCCGCCGATCATCAGAATTGCGTCGCCGACATTCGCCTTTGTCGCCTGCACCAGCGCCTTGACTCCTTCAGCGCCGAGCGTTTTAGTCAGCGCGGATTTGTGTTCGCCCTCAGCCACCTGAATGTAAGCCAGGCCGCCCGCGCCGTAACGTTTGGCGTGTTCGACGAGTTCATCAAACTGCTTGCGCGAATACTTTGCGCTGCCGGGCACGACGATGGCCTTGACCTGCCCGCCTTTGCTGACCGGATCGGCAAAGACCGTGAACGCGCTGCCTTCAAAGTTCGCGGTCAGGTCAATGAATTCAAGGCCGAAACGCAGATCGGGTTTGTCCGAACCGTAACGCTCCATCGCTGCCTGGTAAGGCATGCGCAGGAACGGACGCGCCGGTTCGGGAAAGCCTGCGACTTTGAAGTATTCACAGATCAGCGGCTCGATGACATTGAAGACATCATCGGGCTGCACAAAGCTCATCTCGATGTCCACCTGCGTGAATTCAGGCTGACGGTCGGCGCGCAAATCCTCATCGCGGAAGCAGCGCGCAATCTGAAAGTATCTTTCGTAACCTGCGATCATCAGCAGTTGCTTGAACAACTGCGGCGATTGCGGCAGCGCGAAAAACCTGCCGGGAAAGGTGCGCGACGGCACCAGATAATCGCGCGCGCCTTCGGGCGTTGATTTGGTCAGAATCGGCGTTTCGATTTCGTAAAAGCCCTGGCTGTCCAGAAAGGTGCGCGTCACAAACGCAAGCTGATGACGCAGCCTGAAATTCTGCTGCATCTCAGGGCGGCGCAGGTCAAGGTAGCGATACTTCAGGCGCAAATCTTCGCCCGCATCGCAACGTTCGATCTGAAACGGCAGCGCCTGCGAATCGTTCAGGATTTTGACCGACTCAGCGACGATTTCGATTTCGCCGGTCGCCATATTTTTATTGATCGTCGCGGCGTCACGAGCCACGCATTTGCCGGTCACGGCCAGCACATATTCGCTGCGGACGACTTCGGCCTTATCGTGAGCTTCGGGAAATTTCGATTCGTCAAAGACAACCTGAGTGATGCCTGCGCGGTCGCGCAGGTGAACGAAGATCAGCGGCCCGTGATCGCGGCGGGCATTGACCCAGCCGAGCAGCGTCACGGTTTCGCCAGTGTTGGCGCGGCGCAGCTCGCCGCAATGATGTGTGCGTTTCGTTTGTCCTAAATGATCGAGCATGAACTTACTTCCACTTTCAGTTTGATTTATTCCAGGGCAGGTTGATTGACGGGGATGGATTGCGGCCACGAATCAACACAAATGACCACGGATAATTTACCATCGGTTCATTCGTGAATATACAGGCTGATTCGTGGCTGACATCCTTTCAGCGTCCGGCCAGCTTTGTCACGACGCCATCGAAGCCCAGCGGTTCCTGTTCGCCGGTCGCCAGGTTCTTGAGTGCATAGCTGCCGCTTGCCACTTCATCATCGCCGATGATCAGCGCGTAACGAGCGTTCGATTTGCTCGCCTGCGCCATCGCCTTTTTCATTTTGCGTTCTTCAAATTCCAGCGCGACGACCACACCGGCGGCGCGCAGATCCCTGGCGATTTTGAAAGCCTGGTCGCGGGCAGCAGCGCCGAGCCAGACGATACAGACATCCGGTCGTTCAGCCGCGCGCGCTTTTTCAGCTTCGCTTTCACTGAGCGACATCACCATGCGGTCCAGACCGAAAGCGAAGCCGAAGCCTTTGGCGGGCGGGCCGCCGAGCGTTTCAGACAAGCCATCGTAACGCCCGCCGCCGACAATCGTGTTCTGCGCGCCGAGGCTGCCGCCGATGATTTCAAACGCCGTGCGGGTGTAATAATCCAGCCCGCGCACCATGCGCGGATTGATGATGTAAGCGATGCCGCGCGCGTCAAGATGCGCCTTGAACTGCGCGAAGTGCCGACGCGAAGCTTCGTCAAGATTGTCAGTAATCGTCGGCAATGTGGCGATGAGCGTCTGACAGCTTTCGTTCTTGCAGTCAAAGATGCGCAGCACGTTCGTCGCAAAGCGGTGGTGACAATCGCCGCACAGTTTGTCGAGTTGCGGCGCTACGGCTGCGCACAGCTTTTCCAGATAAGCGGCGCGTGACTGCGGATCGCCAACCGAATTGATCAGCAGCGTCGTGTCCGTGATGTTGAGCTGCCGCAGAAACCAGTCGAGCATTTCAATCACTTCGGCTTCGATGGCCGGGTCGTCGCTCGAACCCAGGACTTCAACGCCGATCTGATAAAACTGACGGAAACGTCCGGCCTGCGGGCGTTCGCGGCGAAACATCGGGCCGATGTAATAAAGCTTCATCACTTCGCCCGGCGCCAGGTTCGCGTACAGCTTGTGCTGAATGTAAGCGCGCACGACTGAGGCTGTGTTTTCAGGGCGCAGCGTCAGCGATTCGCCTTCGCTGTCAGCACGGGCGCGGTCAATGAAGGTGTACATCTCCTTGTGCACGATGTCGGTCGCTTCGCCGACGCCGCGCGCAAAGAGTTCGGTCTTTTCAAAAATCGGCGTGCGAATTTCGCTGAAGCCGTAACGGCGAAAGGCCTCGCGCGCGACGGCTTCGACGCGCTGCCAGACAGGCGTGTCTGACGGGAGAATATCTCTGGTTCCTCTGGCGGTCTGAATCATAAATATCAAGGCCGGAGTTTTGCTCTGACGATTTCACTCCAGCCTGGCGGACTCTGATTGCTGACAGGCGACAGCAGGAAATTGCCTTGCCCTGCTCATCGCGTTAAGCTGGCGATTCTAAATCAAAACATGCGACTTGGTACAGTACCGCGCGTCAGCAAGCGACTAGCTCATCAGTC
>CAYWDW010000456.1:0-5165 GCA_964457105.1 uncultured Heliobacteriaceae bacterium | reverse complement strand
AGAAATCGCAGCCGTGTGCGCGGGCCGCTGACTTCATCAAAGCGCACCTGATAGCCGACTGTTTCACCCGGCTTTTCATAGCGCTCTTCAGCGACCCGGCGCGCTGACAATCGCGCCGCCAGACGACGCGGTTCAAGCACCCAGACTTCGCCCGCGCCCGCCAGACCCGCGTCAAGCAGCGCCGGCGGCACGCGCGTCGTTTTGCCCGCGCCCGGCGGAGCTTCAATCACCAGATTGGGAGCATGGCGCAACGAGGCGATGATTTCAGGCAGGAGTGAATCAACCGGCAGGCGCAGCATCTGAGTCATGACCACAGGCTTTCGTCTGCGGAGCAGACCTATTCAATGAGTTAAGCAATGAAAAAGCCGGAAGAGAGATGACGGAACAGTACGGGGAGCGGTAGCGACCTGGTGACTCCGAGGGCAGCGCCTGCACAGGCACCAGGTCGCTACCGCTCCCCGTACTGTTCCGGGCGGAGGTCGCACACCTCAGCAAACCACTGTAAGTCACTTCAATTTGAATTCAAACTCGATTACATCAAGCGCGTCTACGGGCCGCCGGTTTCTGGTGGCTCACTTTTCGGATCGCCAGTAGGCCTGACGATGCGGCGTGTTCTGATAATGCTCGGCCAGCAGGTCGCGTCCGAAATCGCCGTTGAAATCGCGCCAGACTGTATGAACGTGATTGGCGTTGTTCTGCGTGTCGTCGTATTCGATCAGGAACGCGGGCGTCTGAATGCGGTAATAATGCGGCTCGTTTTTTTCAACGCCGCCGGCCCACGCAAAATAGATCTGCTCGCGCCTGGCCGTGCGGAACTTGTCACGGCGGGCGGCGGCCAGGTCTTCCGGCACGTTGTTGCAGTATTCATCAACCAGCCGGGTCAGCTTTTCAAACTGTGCGCCGTTCAGTGCGCTCGCCGCAATGCCGACCTGATCGAGCGGTTCGGCTCTGACCTTGTTGAATGAAATGATGTCGCCCGGAGTTGTAGCGTTGAAGATGGCTCTGGCGCGCTGTGTGGCGTCCAGCGATTTGACCAGATCGCGGGCCAGGTCTTCTTCAGCGGCCAGCACGCGGGAGCCTTTCTGCGGCCAGTTCTGCTGCGGCACGTCAACGCGGACTTCTGCCGGATTGCTGCCGAAAAATGATGGCGAAGTGGCGACGATGGAGCGGCTGCCGACGGTGAAGTTGAGCGAGATGTGATGCCCTTCCAGCCGCCAGCCCCAGGGCTGCTTTGCGCCAGGCGTGCCGAAAATCGAAAAGTAATAAAGTTCAGGATCGCGCGGGAAACGTCGATTCGGGCCTTCCATTTCACGCAGGACATTTTCCATCGTCATGATGGTTGAAGCTTTCAGAAAACCGCGCTGGCTGAGGCCGGTTTTCAGCAGATCAATGGCGGCCTGGCGCTGCGTGTCAGTCATTTCCTTCAGCGGCAGCCCCTGGCGGTCGCGCGGAATGAAATGCCAGTCAAACCGCTGGTCATCATCGAATTTGAAAACCGCCTTTGCCTTTTGTTCAGCATTCAATGTGCCGAGAAATTTGTCGGCGGCAGCGACCATCGTAGCGGCTGAACGCACCCGCGCCGTGGTTTCGATGAGCGCGAATAACAACGCGAAGACCAGCAGCGCGGCGAATGAACCAATCAGTCTGTTTTTCATGGGCTTCTCCTGAACGGAACGGAATCTGAACCAACGGATGAGGCACCAAGAGTAGTTGAAGAATCGGGCGAACACAACATTGACAACTATGACAACACTGGCGAAGCCAGGCTTGCTCAATTAAATTTGGTCTGTTAGCTTGACTGCGCTATGGCCACACTACAATTCATCGGAGCAACGGGCACTGTCACCGGGTCGAAATTCATCCTGGATGCTGATGGCAGCCGCGTCATGATTGATTGCGGACTGTTTCAGGGACTCAAACAACTGCGTCAGCGCAACTGGGAACCGCTGCCGGTCCATCCGGCGTCAATCAATGCCGTGATTCTGACGCACGCGCACATTGATCATTCGGGCTATCTGCCGCGCCTGGCGCACGACGGCTTCAAAGGGCCGGTTTATGCCACGAATGGCACGGCTGACCTGCTGACGGTGATGCTGCCTGATTCAGCGCGGATTCAGGAAGAAGACGCCGACTTCGCCAATCGCCATCAGTTCTCGAAACACAAGCCCGCGCTGCCGCTCTATAACGAAACCGATGCGCGGCGCGCCTTGAAGCTGGTCCGCAGCGTCGGTTACAACGAACCATTCAAAGTCGGCAGATTTCTGAACGTCAGTTTCGTTCCGGCTGGTCACATTCTCGGTTCCGGTTTTGTGCGGGCCACAGTCAGCGAACCGGGCCGCGAGCCGGTGACGATTCTCTTTTCGGGCGATCTGGGGCGGTATAACGAACCGATTCTGCACGATCCGACCGCGGTTCCCGAAGCTGATTACCTGCTGATCGAATCAACCTACGGCAATCGCCTGCACGAACACGCGGACCCGAAAATCAGGCTGGCTGAAATTATCAATCAGACGGCTGAACGCGGCGGCAAGGTGATCATTCCGGCCTTTGCGATTGGTCGCACGCAACTGTTGCTGTATTACCTCCGCGAGCTTGAGGAAGCAGGCCGCATTCCGGTGCTGCCGGTCATCGTTGATTCACCGATGGCGGCTTCGGCCACGCGGTTTTATGCGAAGCACCAGGAAGATCACGACCTTGACATGCTCCGGCTCAGCGAAACGGGACACAACGCGCTGGCCACGCGCAACTTTCAGCTTGTCAGCGGACGCCACCATTCAAAGGCGCTCAATGAGCTTGAAGGCCCGGCCATCATCATTTCAGCTTCGGGCATGGCGACGGGCGGGCGCGTGCTGCATCACCTCGAAAGAAACCTGCCAGACCCGAACAGTTCGGTGGTCCTCGTCGGTTATCAGGCCGTCGGCACGCGCGGGTGGCGATTGCAGCAGGGCGAACCGGAGATCAAGATTCATGGCCGGATGATTCCGGTGCGCGCGAACATTGAAATTATGGGCAGCATGTCGGCCCACGCTGATGCCGGTGAAATCATGCGCTGGCTCGGCGGGTTCCGGCGTCCGCCGCGCATGACCTTTATCGTTCACGGCGAACCTGAAGGCAGCCTCGCCCTGCGCGACCGCATCGCGCAGGAACTCGGCTGGCCGGTGCAGATTCCAGCTTATCTTGAAAAATTCGAGTTGAATGAAACAACACCAGGAGCGTAAGCAACTCGGAACAGTACCGGGAGCGTCAGCGACCGGCTCGGAACAGTACCGGGAGCGTCAGCGACCGGGTCACTGTGGAAAGAGCCTGTCGAATGAAACCCGGTCGCTGACGCGCCCGGGACTGTTCCAACTTTTCCAAATACACTATGACTGAATCCATGACTGATCCGCGTTATCCGGTTGGGAAGTTCGTTTTTGATCCCGCCATCACGAATGACAAACGCCAGGGCTGGATTGAAGAGCTGGCCCGCGCGCCCTGGCAACTGAGGGCGGCGATTGCCGGACTCGATGACGAGCAGATGCAGACGCCTTATCGTGACGGCGGCTGGACGATTCCGCAGGTGATTCATCATCTGGCCGACAGCCACATGAACAGCTTCATTCGCTGCAAGCTGGCGCTGACCGAAGACAATCCGACGATCAAGCCCTATGACGAAGCCACGTGGGCCG
Organism: uncultured Heliobacteriaceae bacterium; assembly: GCA_964457105.1. Taxonomy (GTDB): domain Bacteria; phylum Acidobacteriota; class Blastocatellia; order RBC074; family RBC074; genus DASRDU01. Next base: position 1,497 of record CAYWDW010000456.1, on the reverse strand, counting down.
AACTGCCTGATGGCCGCGATGCGCCGGTTGAATTGTCGCTGAAGCTGATTGATGTGCTGCACGAACGCTGGGCGCTGATGCTCAACAGTTTCAGCGACCAGGACTGGGCGCGCACCTTCAATCATCCTGAACGCGGCCTGATGACGCTCGATCAGAATTTGCAGCTTTATGCGTGGCACAGTCGTCATCACATCGCGCACATCACCAGCCTGCGTGAACTGAAAGGCTGGTAAGGCTTCAACCGCTAACCCGGATGGACCGCAGCAGGCCGCAAAACTTTTTTCTGACTGGTTGTGCCAGCGGCATCGGCAGGCATCTGACCGGGCGGCTGCTCGCACAGGGGCAGCGCGTCTTTGCGACGGACATCAACCTGGCGGCGCTGCAACAGGTCGCCGGGGAATATGCCCGCACGCTGAACGTGTCAGAAACTCAACTGCGCGTGGCGCGGCACGATGTCACCAGTCCTGATTCGTGGGCGGAAGTTTTTCAGGAAGCCGTTGATGTCTTCGGCGCGATTGATGTGGCCATGAACATTGCCGGCGTGATGACCGGCGGCTGGGCTGTGGATGCTCCGCCGGAACTGGTGCATCGGCATTTTGATATTAACGTCAAGGGCGTGATTTTCGGCACACAGACCGCCGCGCGGCAGATGATCGAACGCGGACAGGGGCACATCATCAACATCGCTTCACTCTCGGCCCTCGCGCCAATTCCAGGCATTGCCCTTTATTCGGCGTCAAAATATGCCGTGCGCGCATTCTCGCTGGCCATCGCGCAGGAGCTGCGGCCACACGGCGTTTATGTCACGGTCATCAATCCCGATGCCGTCAATACGCCGCTGCTGCAACCGAATGAAAACATCGAAGCCGCCGCGCTGGTCTTTTCAGGGACGCGGCTGCTGAAAGTTGAAGAGGTTGGCGCCGCCATTCTTGAACGCGCGCTCAGACGCAGGCCGCTTGAGATCACGATTCCGCGTCATCGCGGCTGGCTGGCGCGGGTGACTGACACCTTTCCGCAACTGGCCTTTCTGCTCGGCCCGCGGCTGCAACGCCAGGGCCTGCAAAAACAGCTTCGCCTGCGCCACCCTGAAGAGCGCCACTAAGCCCGGCTGAAATGGCCATCCATTTCGTCGTACACCTCAACCAGACAGTCGCCACGGCTCCCGAAGCTGTGCGCTGGCATTTCGCGCTCGATATACATTCGGGCATTGGCGTAATCCAGTCCCGTCGTTCCATCACGTTCATAACCCATGAACTTGCGGCTGTTGAGCAAACCGCTGCCCGTCTCCAGCAAAGCCTGCCCGTGCGGGTCGAATTCACCGCGATAGACCACCGCTCCGCTCGTGTTCGTCAACTTGCGCGCGCTGCGCAGATGATCCTGATGCAGCCAGTAAAACTGCCCGTCCGTGCTTTGCTCGGCAATCACCTGCCCCTTCTGCAACACATACGCCCGCAAGAGTGTCCCAGTCACTACATCCATCGCCGCCTGCTTCAGCAC
>CAYWDW010000455.1:0-5180 GCA_964457105.1 uncultured Heliobacteriaceae bacterium | reverse complement strand
CCGTGTGATGCACGATCAGGTGCGTGACCGTCGTGTATGAAGGTTCGCCGCGATGTTGCCGGTCGCCGTCCGGGCAGCCCCACGCGGTGCGCGAAACGATGCCAGGCCGGGGAAAGAGGCCGCCGGCCCCGGCGGGTTTGAAGCGTCCGGCTGGCGCGCTGCTTTCAAAGCGGGGCTGATTGAGCAGGCGGTTGCGCATCCAGCGCGGCGTTGCGCCGGGACTGATGAATCTGAACTGCAGGCCGCTGATGACGGGCGAAGCGCCGCGCTGATCGCGCGCCATTTCAATGCGGCACTGAATCAGTCGGGTTTCTCTGGGTAAAAAGAAAAGCCCCGTGTGCGTGCGCGGATCGCCGTCCAGGCTGGACTGCTGCCAGTCGCCCCATTCAGTGCCGTCAGCCGAGCCGCGAATGCTGACCGTCAGTTTTGCGTCATCCGAACTTTGCGAAGCCCACGCCGCCGACACCGCCAGAAACGGCTCCGGCTGCTCAAGCGTCACTGTGACCGGACTGAAAATCACCACGCCCGCTGATTGATTTTCAGCTACGACAAAGCCCTGCCGTGTGGCCGTGATGTGCTGCCTTTCGAGTTGTGACGAAGCCGTGAAATCAAGGCTGAGCGTGCTGCTTCTGATTTGCGGCGGCGGTTCATCGGGCGTCTGTGACGGCGTTGGCAGCGATGGCGTGGCCGTCGTGCCGGTTGTCACGGAAGGCGAAAGATACCGGCGGGCCGCCGTCGCAGCCATCACGCCCAGCGTCAGCGCGAGCGATAACAGAACTGCGATCTGTTTCCAGCGATCTTTCATCGTGAATTATGCGGGCTGTGGCGCTTCAATCAGTTTTTGTTTCAGCGTGGCCTCATAGCGCCCGGTCATCTGCCGCGCCGGGCGTAATTCTCAAGCGTGTCAGCCACGATTTCAATGTCTGAACTTCAGGGCGGCGGCGGGTTTTGCCAATCCGTCGGTTCAATCTTTCAGCCTTGGAGAGGCAGGATTCAATTCGGGGGCAGGATTCAATTCGTCGGTTCAATCTTTCAGCCCCGCAGGGGCAAGGATTCAATAGCCGGGGGTGAAGCGCGTCTCGCCGCGCACATCGTTTTCCGTCTTCCAGCCCCGGAGGGGCGCGCTTCAATAGCCGGGGGTGAAGCGTCAGCGCAACCCCCGGAAAGACGGCAAGTGGAAAGGCAAGCCCTGAAAGGGCGGAAGTAAATCAAGTGCCGATGTAACACCCAAAGACTTCCGCCCTTTCAGGGCTGGGCTGATTTTTCAGGTGGCATTCCGGGGGTTGCGCTGACGCTTCACCCCCGGCTATTGAAGCCTGCCCCTCCGGGGCAATAAATCCGCTACTGCTTTGACCAGCGGGCGAAAAGTTTGCGGCGGTTGTCCATAATTTCCCTGGCGTTCGGGATTTTCAGGACCAGCGTTTCGAGGTGCGCCAGGTAATTCTGTTCACCGAAGACCTCACGAACTTCGGCGATGAATGGTTCGACGCGGGCAAAGATGCCGATGTGTTCTGTATTGGCTTCGAGAAACATCTGTTCGTCAATGCCGCCGTTATTGACCAGCGAGGCGGCCATGTCCCAGTAGGATGTGACCATTCGGTAAGCGGCGCTCGGCTGCTGTCCGCTCAGCATCAGCTTCACAATGTCGGCGGCGCTTTCAGGATTGAATTCGGTGAAATACCAGGCGCGGGCGCGGCGCATCGCTTCGTCGCGGCGCAGCGCATAAAGTTCGATGATCGCCAGCGTGTCCTGTTGTTTGTCTGCCATCGGGTCTCCTGCAGGATTGAGGACAAAATAAAACTACCAACCACGGGGAACACGAGGGGCAGAAGGAAAGAAGAAGACAGGGAGATGGGGAGACTTTGGAGACATCGCTCTCTTTTTCTCCAGGTCTCCCTGTCCCTCACACTCTCTCTGTTTATTCTTCCCTGTGCCGCCCCTCTTCCCCCGTGGTTTGGGAGTATTGTTTCACCACTGATTCTTAATCAGTGGATTGAATGCGCCCGGTCATTTTCAGTTCGGCCAGCAGGCGCGGTGAATGGTCGTCGAGCAGGCGCCGACACAGTTTCAGATTGTGATCGGCTTCGGCCAGCTTCCGGTTGGATTTCTGACAAGCCAGGGTGAACTGCTGCAACGCCTCGGTCGCGTGACCGGTCAGCGCGAGCATAATGCCGATGTTGTTATGAATTGACGGTGACAGATGCGCGCCGTGTTTCAGGGCCTGTCGGAATTCGGTGATGGCCGTTTCATAATGGCCAGCGCGGGCCGACAGCAGGCCGAGTTCAAACAGGGCTTCGGCGTGCTGTCCGTTTGATTGCTCCACCGCGAGGGCAAAAGCCTGGCGCGCGGCGGGCCAGTCCCGCAGGGCTGCGAGCGCAAGGCCGAGCGTATAAGCTGCTTTCGGATAGCTGCGGGTGAGGCTCAGCGCGGCCCGAAATTCGCGGGCGGCATGGGCCATCTGCCCAAGCTGATAATAACAGGCGCCGATGTTGTGATGCGCCTGCGCGACCTGCACGGTGTCTGCGGCGGCAAGGGCCACGCGATACTGAAAGATCGCCATTTCATACTGCCCGTGTTTGTAAAACGTGTTGCCCAGCGTCAGGGCATCGCTGATGCCGTCGGCGCTGACGTTGATGACTGAACACGCGAGCAGCAGTAACACAAATAATCCCTGCTGAATGCTGCGCATAAAATCTCCTTTCCGTGTCGTTGACATTTGATTGACGGAAAGCAGTGTAGCGAGCGCTTCGGCAATGGTCTTTTCTGTGACTGCTCTTTTTTGCGTGGGCCTGCTGCAAGGATAAGCTGGCTGTGTCAGCGCAGCCTGGCGTCACGATAAGCCTTCGGCGTCATCGTGGTGAATTTGCGAAAAAGCGTGGTGAAATGGCTCTGATTTTTGAAGCCGGTGCGCGCCGAGATTTCGACCAGCGGCAGTTCGTCGTCACTCAGCAATTGCCGTGCGCGGTCAATGCGGCGCTGCCATAAATACTGCTGCGGCGTCTGTCCGGTCGTGCGTTTGAAGGCGCGGGCGAAATGAAACGGGCTGAGGCCGACGGCTTCGGCAATTTCTTCGAGCGACAAATCGGCTTCGAGGTTGGCGTTGATGAATTCCTGCGCGCGACGCAGGCGCCAGCCCGACAGGCCGCCGTTGAAGGCAGGCAGTTGCGGCGCGGCAGTCGTGTAATGCCGGATCAGGTGCAGCGACAGAGTCTGCACCAGCGAATCAACATAGAGTCGGCCCGCCGGATTTTCCGCTTCAGCCTCGCGCTGCAGCGCCAGTCCGATGTGCTGAACCAGCGGGTCTTCGCGGTCATAAATTTCCATCAGCTCCAGCCGCCCCGGATGGAATTCAGCCGCCGCCTGCTCCAGCCGCCGCGGATCGAGCAGCATCGAAAGGCATTCAACCTCTTCCCTGAACAGCAGCGACACCGGCTGCCCCGATGGCACCAGGCACAGGGTGCCCAGTTGACGTTCGTTAAGCTGAACCGTACCGGCGGCAGTCTGCCTGCACGTCGAAGCTCTGCCCGCCAGGGTGACAGTCAGCGCATGCTCGGCAAAGGCATTTTCATTGAGTTCGCCGCGCCCCGCGCGCCAGTGATGCAGCTTCAGCCCGCTCCAGCGAGTCGTCTGCAGGTAAGTGAAAGGGGCATGAGCATCCGCAGTTTTCAGATTTGCTTTCATCATGGTGTCAGGATGTTTCCGGCAGGCCGGATGGCCCGGCGTGCCGAAAGGGTTCACTGCGGGATTACGCAATCTGCGCCGGTCAGGTTTCGCCGGATTGTGCATTGACCTTTGGTCTGATAACGGCGTGTGAATGTATCACTGAATGTGCGACTGAGTGAAGATGCGGCGAAGCGCGTGTGGATCGCGGTGAGTGCTCGCCGCTGTGTGTTCGCAGATGCGACCCTGCGCGGAAATTCAGTCACCGCTTGCTGACGCGCGCGGTACTGTACCGCGACCGTGAGGGAGCGGCTGAACACTCAGGCCGAAACTGCTGTCATCGAACACACAGCGGCGAGGACTCGCCGCGATCTACACGCCGCGTGAAAAGTTCGGGCTGAATTATTGCGGCTGCCTTGAGGCTGCCGGGGCTTGCCGTTAAGCTGTCGGCATTCAAAGCCGGAATCTGTGTTGTGAGCTGTTCATCCTGAAGCTGCTGTTCCCAATCACCCTGGAGGAACTTCGATGCCTGAATTAACGATGACCTCGCCGCCCGTGACGGCGGTTGAAAAGCCTGCTGAAATCGCGGCGGTCAGCACGGCGCTGTCGGGTCGCCTGTTGTCGCTGGATGTTTTTCGCGGACTGACGATTGCCGCCATGGTGCTGGTCAACAATCCGGGCACCTGGCAGGCCGTGTATGCGCCGCTCAAACATGCTGAATGGCACGGCTGGACGCCGACCGATCTGATCTTTCCGTTCTTTATCTTTATTGTCGGCGTCGCCATTCCGCTGGCTTTTCAGCGAAGGGTTGAGCAGGGCGGCACGCAGCGCGATCTGTACCTGAAAATTCTGCGCCGGTCGCTGCTCATCTTTTTCATCAGCCTGATTGTGCTGCACGGCTTTCCGTATACGCTCGACAAGTTCGCGCACATTCGCATTCCAGGCGTGCTGCAACGCATCGCGGTCTGTTATTTCTGCGCGGCGCTCATCTTCCTGAAGTTCAGAGTCCGCGGCCAGGCGGTGATTGCGGCGGCGCTGCTGCTGCTTTACTGGCTGGTGATGAAAACGATTCCCGCGCCGGGTTATGCGGCGGGCGATCTGAGTATGGAAGGCAGCCTGGCGTCGTGGCTGGACCGCACGCTGCTGCCCGGTCACATCTACCGCCCGCTGTACGATCCCGAAGGCCTGCTCAGCACCATCCCGGCGGTTGCCACCTGTCTGGCCGGAGTGCTGACCGGACGCTGGCTGCAAATGAAACGTGAACCGCTCGACAAGGCCGCCGGCATGTTCGCCGTCGGCGCGCTTTGCATCATCGCCGGTTATGTGTGGGATCTGGCCTTTCCGATCAACAAGGCGCTGTGGACCAGTTCGTATGTCATCTTTACTGCCGGCCTGGCGCTCGAACTGCTCGCGCTCTGTTACTGGGCGATTGACATCAAAGGGTACAAAAAGTGGGCAAAGCCGTTCGTGATTTTCGGCGTCAATGCGCTGGCGCTTTACGTGCTGTCGGGCCTGCTGGC
>CAYWDW010000454.1:0-5181 GCA_964457105.1 uncultured Heliobacteriaceae bacterium | reverse complement strand
ATGAATTTTCTTTTTCTTGATGTTCATTACGATTCAGACTTTCACGATATTCACTTTCGGCTCTTGCCCAAATCCACTGCCCCCAAATTAATCCTGCGAGATACCATACAAAGATTTCAATCCATAAATCCGCCCATCCAAATCCTCGTTTCGCGAAAAAATGAGCGATCAGAAATCTGATTGTCATCATAAAGGTTCCATAGAACAGCGATTCCCGGAGTACAAATCTCCACTTACCCTTTGCCCGCTGCTTTTCCCATTTTGCAACCTGCTCTTCGTTCCACGGGTTGCTTTTGAAAAAATTCCTGAACATGGCCGAGGTCAGTAAGGCTGCTTGTTATTTGTTTTGCAGAAAGACGAACACGCCCTTTTTGTTCGAGGTCACGATGTCGGGCAGTGTGTCGCCGTTCACGGCGGCAATGACGAACTGCGTGCCAACGCCGTATCGAACTGTTGCACGGGCTAAATCTCGTGCGGCTGCCAATCCGGCGCTTCGTTCCACAAATTGTCTGCGATTACGTCCATCCTGCCGTCACGGTTGACATCGGCTGTGGCAACACCTTCAGCGCGAAACTCACAATCAAGCACGACCTTTTGAATCTGACAGTGCGGGCTGAAAACCTGTTCCGACGGGAGGCGGGAACAGCAGCAGCGCAAGCACAAGCAGCAGCAAGGCAGGAAAGCAACGGGGCATAAAAGTCTTCAGTCAGCGCAATGCCGGTGATTCAGCCGTCGAAGTGACGGCGCGGTAATCAGTCGCCGTTTCTTCTGAAGCCAGCGCCGCCGCGGCAAACAGAACCAGCGTGATCCAGACGGCATCGGCGGTGAGCAGGTGAAAAATCTGCATCCACATCGGCGCATACAGGTACAGGTTCAGAAAGCCGACTCCGATTTGCGCGATGAATAATCCGATCACCAGCCGCGACAGGCGCGCGGTGGTTTTGTCAGGACGCGACAACCCGACCAGCGCCGCAATGAAAACGATGTAAGCCGCCACCGTGACCGCCATCATCGGGTGAAAAATTCGCAGCCGCATCAGCACGTGTGCCGTTGGCGAAAAGTGTTGAGCGATGGCTTCGGCGTGCGTGCTGACGGGAAAGAGCGTGTCGCCAAGCGCCGTAATCGCGCCGCTGATGCCAAGCGCCAGCGTCGCCAGCAATCCGGCAAGGAGCGCCGCCGCCAGCCCTTTCTGTGCGCGCAACCTGAGCGGCCTGCCGCCTGAGGCCCACCACGCCGTCAGTGCCGTCGCGGCAATCAGCATCAGCGTGTTGACCAGATGCAGCGACATCACCACGGCGCGCTGCATCGAATCGTTTTTATTGACGAGGCCAAGCTTGACGAGGCCCGCCCCAAGCAGCGATTCGATGATGATGAAGAGTAATGACACCGCCGCGCCCCGGCGCACGAGGCTGCCTTTCGGAAACGCGCGAAAGGCCCACACCGCCATCGCCAGCACCAGCAGGCCGAGCAGGCCGGATGTGCCGCGATGCGAAAGCTCAATCAGCGTTTTGAGCGAAGGCGAAGCCGGAATGACCTGGCCCTGACACAGCGGCCAGTGATCGCCGCACCCGTCGCCCGAATAGCTGATGCGCACATACGCGCCCCACAAAATCACCAGCGTCGTGTAACTCAGCACTCCCCACGCAAACTTTGCGAACCGTGACAGCTTCATCTGCAAACTCCGAAATGAAAGTGATGTGGAAACAATGCTGCCATTGTAGCCGACCTGCTGCGCCCTTTGCCAAAGGCCGCAACTTTCAGCCGGAGCCATTCCGCCTGGCGCTGTCTGCGCGCTGATTCAATGATTGCTGCGGCCCATTTCCGCGCGCAAAAAGAAGCTGCCTTGAGTCACGACTTTCTCTCCGGCAGTAAGGCCGCTTGTGACGCGCACCAGCTCACCGGCATCTTCAGCGACCTGCACCTTGCGCATCTGAAACTGACCCGGTTCAGCGAGCGGCACAAAGACCACCTGATCGGTGCCGATGGTTTGCAAAGCGGCGCGCGGAATTACAACGGCCTGCTGCGTGCCAGGCGTATTCAGGGCCACGTCAACGAACATGCCCAGCCTCAGCCGCTGACCCGGATTGGCAACTTCGATGCGGGCCTGCGCCGTGCGCGTCTGCGGATCAACGCGCGGATCAATGTATGAAATCGTGCCGCTGAAAGTGCGGCCAGGAAAGGGCGGCGCGGTGATGGTGACACGCGCTCCCTGACGCATCAGGCCGAAATCCTTTTCATAAACATTGGCGATGACCCAGACGTTTGACAGGTCGGTGACGGCAAACAGCGTGTCAGCCATGCTGACGACCTGGCCGGGATTGACGCTGCGCGCCGTGATGACGCCGCTTTCGGGTGACGGTACGGTGACGCTGGAACTGACCTGCGAGGCGTCCCTGAGCGCATCAATCTGCTGGTCGGTCAGGCCGAGCAGTTTCAGCCGCTGGCGCAGGCTGGCATATTCGGCGTGATGTTCCTGCAATCGCGCGCTGACCTCTTCCATCTCCTGTTTGCTGATCGCGCCGATTTCATACAGCTTGTCGAAGCGCCTGGCCTGGGTGTGATGAAATTCGTAATTGGCATGCACCGACAGATATTTCATCTGCACTTCGGCGAGGTCCTGACTGAAGATCATGGCGAGCGGCTGACCTTTGGTGACGGCTTCGCCAAGCTGCGCCCGCACACTGGTGACGCGCCCGCCGACGAGCGGCGTGACGCGCGTTTCACGGTAAGCGTTCGGCTGCACGGTGCCGGTCGTGCGCAACTGTGCAGCGACCTGCTGCGTGCGGGCTTCTTCAGTCTTCAATTGAATGCGCCCGGCCAGTTCCGATGAAATCGTCAGATCAGGTCTGCCGCTCGCGGTGGCTGCGGCTGCCGGTGAAGCGACTTCTTCAACCGTCGGCACGGCGCGTCCTGCGCCCTGGCTGCTGATGCTTTCAACCGAAGGCACTTCACGACCGGCACGGGTTGCCTGCGGAGCGCGCAGCGCAAACATCAGGGCCGCGACGATTGCCAGCAGCGCCAGCGCGCCGATCAGCAGCCAGCGTTTATTGAAACGCGACGGCGTCGTTGCGGACTGCAATTCAGTTTCGGTTCGGTCATTCATAAACGGCTCACTTCTCGCTGAGCGGCGTGCCCAGCACGCTCTCCAGTTCAGCGCGTGACGTGTAATATTCCTTCAGCGCGCCGGTGTAACTCATCTGCACATCCACCAGCCGCCGCTGTTCATTCAGCACTTCGGTCAGACGCACATAACCCAGGTCATAACTGCCACGCACCACGCGCAGGTTGTCCTGTGACGTGGCCAGCAGATCGGTGTGGTAAGTCTTCAGCACTTTCACCGCGCCTTCATAACGGATGTAAGCCGCCGCGACCTCGCGCCGAATCACCGATTCGATGAACTCACGCCGCAGCCGCGCCTCTTCGCCCAGCGCCACCGCCGCCGCAATGTTGCCTTCGTTTTTGTTGCGGGTCGGCAGGGTGATGTTGACGCCGCCTTTGATCATGCCGCTGCGCATAAAGATGCGTTCGGGATGGCCGGTGTCCGGGTTCGTGCCCAGTTGATCGAAGCCCGTGCCCTGCAGGCCGTATTCGGCAAACACGCTCAGATCAACGCGGCCTTCGGTTTTTGCCTGCGCGATCATTGCCGCTGCAACTTCCTCAGCCGCCCGCGCCGCCAGCAGGTCCGGGCGTGTGTGCATGGCTTTTTCCAGCATCTGCTCGCGGGTCAGCGCCACGGGGCGTTCAATGAATTCATCGCGCAGTTGCAGCTTGTCGGCTGAATCCATGCCGAGCAGGCTTTTGAGTTCTTCAATCAGCACGGCGGCGCGCGTCGTGTAAGCGGTGCGCTGCGCTTCGATGCGACTGAGTTCGACCTGGAGCAGGCTTTGCTCAAGCGGCGCGCTCGCGCCTTCGGTGACGCGGGCCTTGACGATGGTGAAACTCTGCTGATTGAGTTCGAGCAGCTTGTCGTTGAGTTCGAGGTTGCGCACGGCTTCGATGGCTTCGCCGTATTTCAGGCGCACCTCAGCGCCCAGCCGACGTTCGCGTTCAGCGACTTCAAACTTGCGGCGTTCAAGTTCGCGTTCGGCTACGGCGACGCGCCGCAAGCGCCGCCCGCCGTATTCCAGCGGCAGCGTCACGCCGACCGTGAAGCCGCTGTCTGCCGGGCTGGCCGGATCAGTCGCGCCACTGATGCCAAGCATCGGATTCGGTTTCAGCCCCGCCTGCCGCAGCCGTCCGGCGGCTTCGGCAATCAGTTGCCGGTCGGCCAGCAGGCTTTTGTTGTTGTCGAGCGCGTATTTCACCGCTTCGTCAACGGTCAGACCCGCGACCGGATTGATGTAAGCGGGCGATGCAGGCGCGACACCGGCGACCGGCACCGCAGCATTGGTCGCCACGCTCTGACCGGACTGTGCCTGGATCAGCAGCGGCAGCGAAACACCCAGGGCCAGCGAAAGAATCAATGATTGAAGAATTGGCCTTTGCATAAAAGTTATCAGGGTTGGAGCGGCGCATCAGCGACTGATGCGCTTGGCCATGAAAATATCCGGTTTGCCCGGCCCGTTCGCGTCCGGCAGCACGCCGACGATCACGAAACCGAGTCGCTGATAAAACTCATAAGGATGATGATTCAGATTGCGGATGTTGGCGACGTGTTCCCACACGTTTGAATAAAGATCAGTGTGACTGAGCGTCGTCTGATTGTTTTCGTCATCCGTGCCGAGCCAGAGCGTGAGGCCGCCGCGCGCGCGCACCTGCGCTTCAAGGTCCTGCACCAGCGCCCGGCCCGTGCCGCGTCCGCGCGCCGCTGCACTGACCACGAGCGGGTGCAGTTCCCACACCCTGCCGTCATATTGCGGCTGCCCGCCGATCCAGCCGATGACATTGCCGTCATCATCAATGGCCACGCGGCTGATGTAATCAGCGGCCAGCGATTCGCGCACTTCCTGCACTGCGTCATCAGGCGTCGGCCACGCCGCCGGATGATGCTCGCGGAAACTCTCGTAAAGCAGTTCGGCAGTCTGCTGAATCGCGTTGTCGTCATCAGATGTCAGCTCAATGATGCGCATACTCAGGCTCCACTTCTTCGCTGGCTGATTTCGGTTCAGCGGGCGGCTCCGGTTTACGCCGCGCTTCCTTTTTCAATTCACGTTCGCGCAGCCAGAAAAAGATCACCGGCGT
>CAYWDW010000453.1:0-5184 GCA_964457105.1 uncultured Heliobacteriaceae bacterium | reverse complement strand
TGCGCTTCGGCCTCAGTCAGCAGCGGCAGTTGCGACAGCGGTTGTGCCGGATCGTCAATGACCGCTTCAAGCAGCGTTCTGAAATGACTGATGAGGCGTTCGACGGTTGAGGCATCGAACAGGTCGGTGTTGTATTCGATACTGCCTGACAGCCCGTCCGCGCTTTCATTCATCAGCAGCGTCAGGTCAAAGCGGGCCGTGTGGCTGTCGGCCTCAAACGGCAGCAGCGTGACGCCGGGCAGTTCAGCCGTCGCCATCGGCATATTGCCAAGCACCAGCATGACCTGAAACAGCGGCGTGTGGCTCAGGTCGCGTTCGGGTTGCAGGGCTTCGACGAGTTGCTCGAACGGCAGATCCTGATGGGCATAAGCGCCGAGCGCCGTTTCGCGCACGCGGGCCAGCAGTTCAGTGAATTCAGGATCGCCGGACAGATCGGTATGCATCACCAGCGTGTTGACGAAAAAGCCGATCAGGTTTTCAGTTTCAGCGCGCGTGCGGCTGGCAATCGGAGTGCCGACGCTGATGTCGTGCTGATTGCTGTAACGCGCGAGCAGCGTCTGAAACGCCGCGAGCAAAGTCATAAACAGCGTCACGCCTTCCTGACGGCTCAGGCTGATGAGCGCATCCTGCAACGGCTTTGGCAGGCTGAATGAAATCGTCGCGCCGCGCGAAGTGACGATGGCCGGACGCGGGCGGTCCGTCGGCAGTTCCAGCACGGTCGGACGCCCGCGCAATTTGTCAGTCCAGTAATCAAGCTGTCGTTGCAGCGTGTCGCCCTGCAACCAGGCGCGCTGCCACCTGGCATAATCGGCGTATTGAATCGGCAGTTCCGGCAGCCTGGCTTCAGCGCCGCTGATCGTCGCGGTGTAAAGCTCGACGATTTCACGAATGAACACGCCGACCGACCAGCCATCAGAAATGATGTGGTGCAGCGTCAGCAGCAGCACGTCATCATCTTCGGCCAGGCGGATCAGCGCGGCGCGCAGCAGCGGCCCCTGCGCCAGATCAAACGGGCGCATCGCTTCTTCCTGCGCCAGCCTCAGCGCTGCGGCTTCGCGGGTGGTTTCGTCAAGGTGGCGCAGGTCGTGATGCGGAATCGTCAGCGTCAGTTCAGCCGCAATCTGCTGCACCGGCTCGCTGCCTGCGAGCCGGAAGCTGGTGCGCAGGACTTCGTGACGACGAATGATTTCATTCAGGCTGCGTTCCAGCGCGGCAGTGTCGAGGCGGCCTTTCAGGCGAAAGGCTGACGGGTTGTTATAAAACGGGCTGTTCGGTTCAAGCTGATCGAGAAACCACAACCGCTGCTGCGCAAACGAAAGCGGCAGTTTTTCGTCACGCGCTGTGGCCGTCAGCGGCGGCGCGGCCAGATTCTGCCCGGTTTGCAGGGCCGCCGTCACCTGCGCGGCGAGGCCGGCCACGTCAGGCTCGGCAAACAATGCCTGCAACGGCAATTCAATCTCGAACGCTTCGCGCACCCGCGACACCAGTTGCGTGGCGAGCAGCGAATGTCCGCCCAGCTCAAAAAAGTTATCGTGAATGCCGACCCGCTCAAGGCCCAGCACTGCGGCATAGATTCCGCACAGCAGCTCTTCAATCTGATTGCGCGGCGCAACGTATTGATCGGTCGCCTGCGTTGCTGCGGCGTCAGGCGCGGGCAGGCGTTTGCGATCAACCTTGCCGTTGGGCGAGAGCGGCATTTCGTCAAGCGTGACGAAGGCGGCGGGAATCAGGAAGTCAGGCAGTGACTGCCGCAGGTATTCGCGCAACTGACCGGCTTCGGCTGTGCTGACGACATAAGCCGTCAGCCGTTTGTCGCCGGGCGCATCTTCTCTGGCCAGGACCGCCGCTTCGCGCACTCCCCTGTGCCGCAGCAGCGCCGCTTCAATTTCACCGAGTTCAATGCGCAGCCCGCGAATCTTGACCTGCTGATCCAGCCGCCCCAGAAATTCAATGTTGCCATCGGGCAGAAAGCGGGCGAGGTCGCCGGTCTTGTAAAGGCGGATTGCCGATTTGAGATTGGAGATTGCAGATTGCAGATTGACAGAGGCAGATGGCTGTAGTTCTGCAATCTGCAATCTCCAATCTCCAATCTGCAATTCAACGAATTTTCCCGCCGTCAGTTTCGGCCTGTTCAGATAGCCGCGCGCGAGGCCTGCGCCGCCGATGCAGATTTCGCCAGGCACGCCGACGGGCACGGGTTGCTGATGGGCATCGAGAATAAAAATCTGCGTGTTGTCCACCGGACGGCCAATCGGAATGCGGCTGAGCGTTTCAGCCGCGCTGAATTCGTGACAGATCGCGCCGCAGGTTGTTTCGGTCGGCCCGTAACCATTCAGAAAGCGATGCTGCGCTGACCAGCGTTCGATGATTTCAGGCGTGCAGGCTTCACCGACTGACACGACCGTTTGCAGCGCGGGCAGTTCGTCAGCAGGCAGCAGGCGCAGCACCGACGGCGGCAGAATCACGGTGGTGATCTGTTCGTCGCGCAACAACTGCGCGAGGTCGGGCATTGAAATCAGCGTTTCGCGGTGCGCCAGGTGCAGCGCCGCGCCGTGCAGCAAGGCCAGAAAAATTTCAGCCACCGAGCCGTCAAAACTGAGCGAGCCGAATTGCAGCAGACGGCTTTCAGCCGACATGCGAAAGCGTTTGCCAAACGCCAGCGCAAAGTTGCAAAGCCCGCGATGCTCAAGCATCGTCCCCTTGGGCTGTCCCGTCGAACCGGACGTATAAATCACATAGGCCAGATGCTGCGGCCTGACTTCGCTGATCGGATTGGCTGTACTTTCCTGCGCGATGCGCGGCCAGTCAGCATCAAGGCAGAGCAGTTCAATTTCAGATTTGAGATTGCAGATTGCAGATTGCAGATGTGACTGCGTGAGGACGAGCGGCATGGCGGTGTCGGCCAGCATAAAAGCCAGGCGATCAGCCGGGTAATGCGGATCGAGCGGCACGTAAGCGGCTCCGGCTTTCATAATGCCGAGGATGCCGACGACCAGTTCCGGCGCACGCTCAACGCACAGGCCGATCATCATTTCAGGCCCGATGCCGCGCCGTTGCAGGTGCTGCGCCAGTTGATTGGCGCGTTCATTGAGTTCGCGGTAAGTGAGCGTTTGCCCGGCGAACGAAACAGCAATGTTGTCAGGCGTGCGCGCGGCCTGCTGCTCAAACAACTGATGCGCGCAGCGATCAGCCGGGAAGGGCGCGGTGGTTTCATTCCACTCAGTCATCTGCTGCCGTTCAGCGGCAGTGAGCAGCGGGATTTGTGCAACCGGCTGCTGCGGATTTGCGGCAATGCTCGTCAGCATGGTTTGCAGATGACCGAGCATGCGGTTGATGGTGTCGGCCTCAAAACGGGAACTGTCGTAAGCAATCACCAGTTCCAGTTCGCGGCCCGGCCCGCTGACCAGGCTGAGCGGGTAATTGGTCTGTTCGTGCGAACGCACCTCTTCGATGGACGGATTGCGACGCTGCTGTTTCATCGCCTCGTCCACCGGGTAATTTTCAAACACGATGAGGCTTTCAAACAGCGGCAGGCTGCGCGGCACTTCGCTCCAGCCCTGAATCTGCACGAGCGAACTGTATTCAAACTGTCGCGCCTGAGTCTGCTGCTCCTGAATCTGACGAAACAGCGACAAGGCCGAATCTTCAGCTTTGACGCGGGCGCGCACCGGCAGCGTGTTGATGAAAATGCCGATGGCCGTTTCAGCGCCGGGCAGTTCTGCCGGGCGACCCGACACCGTCGCTCCGAACACGATGTCATCTTCGCCGCTGTAGCGCGCGAGCAGCAGCGCCCACGCGCCCTGCACCATCGTATTCAGCGTCAGTTGATGCTGCCGGGCGAGCGATTGCAAAGCCTGAGTCGCTTCAGCCGAAACGTGAATGTGTGCGGTCGGAAAGGTGGCCGTCGCGTGGCGGTCAGCCTGATGATCCACCGTCAGCGGCGTTGGCGCGGTCACGCCGCGCAGCGTGTCGCGCCAGAATTTTTCAGCCTGCGCCTCGTCCTGCTGCTGCAGCCACGCAATGTAATGGCGAAACGGCTGAGCGGGTGGCAGCGCCGGAGCCTCGCCCTGGCTGAAGGCCTGGTAACAGGCAAAGACTTCCTGCATCAGCAGCGGCAGCGACCAGCCGTCAATCAGCAGGTGATGATGATTCCAGACAAAGTACCAGCCGTCGTCAGCCACCCGCAGCAGCGCCATTCGCATCAGCGGCGCGGCTGACAAATCGAAGCCGGTGCCTCGCTCAGCCGCCATATAATCACTGAGCCGCGCCTGCTGTTCAGCTTCGCCGAGGTCGCGCCAGTCCTGCTGCTGCCAGGGCAGCGTGACTTCGTGATAAACCACCTGCAACGGTTCGTCCACGCCTTCCCATAAAAAGCCCGTGCGCAGAATCGTGTGCCGCGCCACCACCCGGTCCCACGCGCGCTGAAAGGCCGTCGGATCAAAGCTGCCGCGAATGAGGCAGCTCGTCTGCTCGAAATAGACGCCCGATTCAGGGGCCTGCAAACTGTGAAAGAGCATGCCCTGCTGCATCGGTGAAAGCGGATAAAGATCGGCAATGTTTCGGTCACTCATTCTGACGTCCTGTTCCTTTTGTTCTTTGCCCGATCCAGCTTTCCAAGGACCTTGTCGAGCTTTTTCTGATCCAGCCGGGCCAGCGCAAAATCTGACGGCGTGTAACCACCGGCTTCGGGCGCCAGGCAGTGCGCAATCAGCGCGCGCAGCGCCGCCATAAATTCAGCCGCCAGCCGCTCAATCGTGTCGCGGCGATGAAGCTGTTCGCTGTAACTGAAATCCATCTGCAACCGCCCGCCCGTGATGACGCCGGTCACCTCAAGCGCGTGCCCGCGCTGAGCGCGCAGCGAACGCGCCGCGCCGGACGATTCAGCCGCCGCCGTGAATAACCCGTCGTGCTGTGCGCCGCGATCAAACTGTCCGAGATAATTGAAGATCACTTCGGCGTGCGGCTGCGCGGCCAGTTGCAATCGGACTGATTCATCACGGCTCAGATAACGCAGCAGGCCATAACCGATGCCGCGCTGCGGAATGCGCCGCAACTCTTCTTTGGTGGCTTTGAGCGCGTCGCCGGCGCGCCATTCCGCAGACGCTTCAAGCCGCGCCGGAAAAACAGTTGTGAACCAGCCGACCGTGCGCGACACATCCACGCCTGCCAGCACGTCCTCGCGCC
>CAYWDW010000452.1:0-5192 GCA_964457105.1 uncultured Heliobacteriaceae bacterium | reverse complement strand
ACGGAACAAACGGAAATAACGAAACAGACGGAACAGACCTGTGCTGAATCGGCCTGGTTTCGTTTGTTCAGTTATTTCCGTGTGTTCCGTCATCTCTCTTCCGGCTTAACTTAATCCCATTGTTGTCTGAAGGGCTGATTGTGATCTGCGGCCAGCCCGGATGTTATTTCGCTTCGGTCCGGCGCTGATGGCGCTGACTGAACTGCGCCGACTGCTCAGTCGTCCCGGCGCGTTTGTTGGCCGCGCGCGCCAGCACGAACAGCAAATCGGAAAGCCGGTTCAGATACTGCAACGCCGCTGCCGTAATCTCTTCGCGGTCGGCCAGGGCAACGACCACGCGTTCAGCGCGGCGCGCCACCGTCCGGGCCAGGTGCAGCATCGCCCCGGCCTGGCTGCCGCCTGGCAGAATGAACTCTTTGAGCGGTTCAAGTTCGGCGAGGTACTGGTCAATGATCTGTTCAAGCTCCGTCACCATCTCCGGGCTGACGCGCGGAACCGGCGTGCCGGCGGGGGTGGCCAGGTCAGCGCCGACCGTGAACAGTTCGTTCTGCAATCGTCCGAGCAGGTCGTTGAGTTCAGGATCGAGCGGAAACGTCCGTGCCACACCCAGCACGGAATTCAGCTCGTCCACATCGCCATAGGCGCTGACGCGCAAATCAGCCTTGCTGACGCGGTCGCCGCTGACGAGTGAAGTTTTTCCGGCATCGCCGGTGCGGGTATAGACTTTTGTGATTCTCATAGCAATGACTGATACAGCTCCTCGTAACGCGCCACCATGCGCTCCAGGCTGTAATGCGCTTCGACGCGGCGGCGACCGGCAGCGCCCAGGCGGCGCGCCATTTCGCCATCAGCCATCAGCCGCGACAATCTTTCAGCCAGGGCTTCATCGGCGCGTGGTTCAATCAGAAATCCGGTTTCGCCTTCGCTGACGAGTTCGACGTTTGCGCCAACCGCCGTCGCGACCACCGGCAACCCGGCGCACATGGCTTCAAGCACTGCGCCCGACAATCCTTCAGAAAGCGACGAGAGCGCAAAGGCATTCATCGCCTGCAACAGACGCGGCACATCGTGGCGCGTGCCGGTCAGCATAATCTCCCGCTCAAGTCCCTGTTCAGCGGCAAAGGCTTCGAGCTTTGCGCGTTCGCTGCCTTCGCCGACGATCAGCAGTTTCGCCCGCGCCTGCGCGCGATGCAGCCGGGCAAAGGCGCGCGCCAGTGTCAGCAGGTCTTTTGTGGCATTGAGGCGCGAGACCATGCCGATGACGAAATCATCAGCCTGCAGCCCCAGTTCCTCGCGCACGCCGCGCGCATCGGCCTGATCGAAGCGCGCCACTTCGACGCCGTTGGGAATGACCTGCATGCGACGGGCTGAAAAACCGGTCTCGCGGCAGAAATAATCGCGCAGTTCTGCTGACACCGCAAACACGACATCGGACAGTTGATAGACCAGGCGGCGGGCAAGTTTGCTTTTGAGCGGCTCGAATTCAAGATACGGCAAATTGCGCCCGTGTTCGCTGTGTACAAGCCGCAGGCCGCGCAATCTGCGCCGGGCCAGCTTTTGCGCCAGCGCGCCATCAATCCCGGCCCAGCTTCGCGTGTGGACGATGTGCGGGCGTTCGGTTTCAATCAGCCGGGCAATTTTGCGCGGCATCAGCAGGTCGCGCGTCGCCCCCTTGCCCATATCCAGGCAGCGCACTTCAGGGCGCAGTTGCCCGGCGACTTCGCCCTGCCGCGAAACGCAGCAGATCAGATGCTCGAAGCGCTGCACGTCCATCCGGTTGACCAGATTCGCCAGCATGCGCTCAGTCCCGCCCATCGCCAGCGAGTCGAGTACGTGCATGACTTTGATTCGCGGTTCAGTCATCAGTCAGTCCCGGCGCGCTGAAAGACAAATTCGTTGCAGCCGTGTCCGCCATCCTTTGTTTTGAGCCGCTGCAGCACAAACCCGCGCGCCCGAAAAAAGTCAAAGATCGCTTCAGGACGGGCGACCTCGAACGGCAGCCCCCCGACCCAGTCCACCAGATCAGGCCAGTAAGCCATGCCGCGCCTGCTTTTGTGCGCCTTCCATTCGGCAAACGGCAGCGGATTTTCAAAATGCAGCAGCCGCCCCAGGGCCGGACGCAGTTCCAGCGTCGCCCCGACTGCTGCGGCCAGGACCGGACGCAGCGGCGCGGGCAGGCGATTGTAAAGTTTCTTGATCGCCAGCCAGCGGCGGCTTGTTCCGCCCTGGTCGTTATAAATGGCAATGAACAGTTGGCCGCCGGGCCTGACCAGCGGGGCCACATTCGCCAGCGCCTGCCACATCGCGCCCGTGTGATGCAGCACGCCCCACGAATAGACCACCTCGAACTGACCGAGCGTTTGCAGCCAGGCCGGGTCAAGCACCGAACCGGAGGCGACCTGCCAGTGCGGATCGTGATTGAAATATCGCCGCCGCAGTTCAGCCGTGCAGGCCACTGACTGCGGATCGTAATCGAACGAATGCACCTGCGCTCCGAGCCGTCGCGCGGCCAGGCTTGACAGCCCGCTGCCTGAGCCGATGTCGAGAAAGCGGCGACCATCCAGGCGGTCACACTCAAGCCATTCCGCCAGTGTTTTTTCGGCCACCCTGATGCGCTCTTCATCCAGCAGCGCCAGAAAGCGCCGCCAGTTTTCGCCGAACTGAAACCGTTTGTGCTGTGCCACCTCGCGGGCGTGCGGCGTGTCGCTCGTTTGTGAAGTTTCGCCTTGTAACATCAACGCTCCGCTTTCCTGAACAGGTTCAGGGCTGACAAGAGTCCTGACAGCGTTTCAGTTCAGACTGGCATACACCAGTTCCAGTTCCCGGGCGAAGCGGCTCAGCGTGAACTGCGTTGTCACCTTGAGCTTTGCCGCCGAGGCGATCAGTCGCCGCTGATCGGAGTTGGTAATCAGTTCGTGAACCGATTCAGCCAGGCTGCGCGGGTCGCCCGCCCGCACCAGCAGACCGTCCCGACCGTGTTCGATGATTTCAAGCGGCCCGCCCATGCTCGTGGCAATCACGGGGCGGGCCAGCGCCATCGCTTCAATGATGACTCGTCCGAACGGCTCCGGCAGAATCGAAGCGTGCACGACCAGATCCAGGCGGGTCAGGAACTTGTACACATTATCCTGATGACCGACAAAGACCAGATGATCTGAAATGTTGGCGGCAGCGGCGAGCTGTTCCAGTTCGCGGCGGTAATCCTCACCGCCCGGCACGATGTCGCCAATCAGAAAAAACCGGGTGTCGCGCATTTTCATGTCATTGATCAGAATCGCGGCAGCCTCGACAAACACGCGCTGCCCTTTCCATGGAATCAGGCTGCCGACCAGACCGATTTTGAAATTCCCGGATTCAAAAGTCCCGGCGGCGAGCGGCTCGACCGATTTGGCCACCGAGTCCTCAAAATCAATGCCGTCGTAAATGACCCTGATGCGTTCGCGCGGCACGCCGAGCGGCAGCAGTGAATCAGCAACTGATTTTGAAACGGCAATGAAACAGGTCACCCAGCGGGCCGCGAGGCGACTTTCCAGCGAATTATATTCATACCCGCGCAGGTGCTGCACACATTTGACCCGCTGCATCCGCGCCGCCAGGATGCCTTCCAGATTACCAGCCAGGCTGTTATTGAGATGAACCAGACTGACCTGATAATGAGCCAGCACGCGCCAGGCCCGGAAGGCATACCACAAACGCCGCAGCGTTTCATAACACAGCAGCAGCAGCAGCGGGTAACGCAGCGGATTATGACCGCTGAAAGTTCGCGACAGAGCTTCCAGGCGCTCTGAACGGCGGTACTGCCTGACCAGCAGAAATTCAGCTCCGGCATCTTCGATCACGCGGCGCGTCGGGGCATCATCGTGTGACGACAACACAATGGCCCTGAACCTGGCAGGGTCGAGCGAGCGAACCAGCGCCGCCAGACAGGTCACGGCTCCGCCCAGACCAATCCCGTTTTCAAAAAAGGCAACGTTGATCGGCCCGTCGGTCTGTTTGTGAGGGGTGTGGACTTTCATACTTCATGTCTTCCAGCCAGGGCATCAATACTGCCGGGTGACTTCCGGCTTGGTCAGCGCAACGTCAGCCGACACGGACTGATGACGTCGCCGCTGCGGCAGCAGCAACAGCGGGGCCGCCGCCAGCCCGCACAGGTAGCCGCGCAGATTGGCGCGGCGTCGGCGCTGCAAATCGGCTGAATGCGCGGCAGCGCGCCGCCGGTGCGTCAGCAGGTTGAAAAGATTCCAGTACATCATCCGGCAGGCAAACCAATCTCCGGCCAGGATATGTTTCATGACCAAACCGCCGCCGCCCTTGCCGTAGCTGTATTCCAGACTGACTGCCTGCTCAACGGTCGTCCGGGCGTGATCGTGATAAACCACCACGCCCGGCGCATAGAGCGCCCTGAATCCGGCTTTGAGCGCGCGGTAAATCATATCGGTGTCATCGGCTCCGGCGTGAAACCGGCCCGGCCCCAGACGCTCGTCAAAGTTGCCGACGCAGGCAAAGACCTCGCGCCGAAAACTCATATTCGCGCCGATGGCAAAGGTCAGATGGTGCGTGCCTTTGAAGTAACACCGTGCGGTGTTTTCAATAACTGACAGGCGTTGCAACCCCTCGCGCGCCAGCAGCACCCGCCCGCCGAGCAACCCGATGCCGGGTTCAGTCGTGAATTCACGGTGAATTTCGTTGAGCCAGTTTTCAGCCACCAGCACATCGTCATCGGTAAAAGCGATGATGCCGCCCCTCGCTACAGTCAGTCCGGCATTGCGCGCCGCTGAAAGTCCCGGCTGCGCCGCAAAGACATAACACAGCCTGCCCGTACTCATCGCCGGATGATTTTTGATGACCTGCTCAGTGTCATCCGTCGAAGCGTTGTTGACGACCACCACTTCGTAGTCATATGCGCCGTTGAACCGCTGTGCAAAAATTCTGTCCAGCGCAATTTGAAGCGAGGCCGCCCGGTTGCGTGTGGACACAATCACACTCACTTGCGAGGCGGTACTTCCTGAAAATCTCATGACTTCTGTCAGTTCTGATCGGTTCCTCCCGGCACTGAGGATGCGGGATGAGCTGACTGCATCAGCATAGTAATTACCGGCTGCTCATCCGGTCGGGGAACACCGGGCGGGGCGACTCAGTGACAGCCATCGGTCGGGTTCTGTCGTCTTTCCATCACTCTGGCCAGAAGTTCG
>CAYWDW010000451.1:0-5195 GCA_964457105.1 uncultured Heliobacteriaceae bacterium | reverse complement strand
GATCTTCAAGCCGGGATGCCTGCAACTTTGCGCGCAGGATGCGCTGCGTCTGCCGGTGGAAACCGTAAACGCGGGCGTCGTCCTGCAAAAGCAGCAGCGAATCAATCACGCCTTCCTTCGCCAGATCAATCATCGCCAGACTGATTTGCAGGTCGCGGCTGTGCGCGCGGCGGTAATCACCAGTCACTTTCGGGTCAAGCGACTTTTCGAGCGCTTCAAGTTCAGGGATGAGTCTGGCGTGCTGACTGGCGTGTTGCGGGTTCGAGACCTGATCCTTGAGTTCCGACCAGCGCGCCAGTTTGTCGCGCCAGGGGCGGCTTTGTTTGTCAGCCGTCGGTGCCACACGCATCAGCACATTAAAAGCGTAAACCGGCACGTGCGGCCACGCGCGTTTGAACCAGCGAAAAAATTCCAGCCGCTTGTTCGCTTCAGCAGGTGTCGTGCGCGGCGTGCGCGAAGCGATCAGCCCGCCGTAAGCGAGCATATCAACCGAGACGACGAGCGCATCAACGCGCGTGTAATCCTGCGCGCGCAGCCAGGCGTCAATCATCGCGGCATCGCCCGGCGTAGTGAAACGTCCGAGCAGGTCAGGCGGCGGCATAATCACGCGATGATCCGCGATGGCTCCAATCATCTGCGCGAACTGACCGACCGCCGGACGATCATCAACCGGGACGAGAACGATAAAACCCGCCGGGCCGGTCGCCGCGCCAGGCCGCATCGGTTTGAGCGGTTTCAGTTCCGGGTTTTGTAATTTTTCGCGCTGATCCTGCGCAGCAGTGATGATCGTCAGGACCAGAATTGCAAAGGCAGTGATCGTCAACAATGAACTGAGCAGCCCGAAGCGCGGAGCGTGTGGAATTTTGCGGGCCGAGTTCCCAAATGACATACCGAAGCGGTTCAGTTTCACGGGTGTTCCTGTCTGTCGCAGTAAATGTGAGCAGTGGTCGGAGCCTGCCGGGACAACCTGTCTGTGAGCTGGCCCGTCTGTGATGACGGGCCGGTTATACGTTGAGGGCACGGGCGCGTCAAGCAGTTGTCGCCCTGGAAACCAGGATTGCAGATCAGCGGCGGCAAACGTATAATTCGCGGGCCACGGTTGTCTGGAATGCCGCCGGAAATCAGTTTCTGAAGCACAGATTCAGTCAGACCGAAGGATAAAATTCAGATGGGTAATCCTGTTATTTCACGTTTCAGTTTGCGCCGCGCGATCAATGGCAGCAGACCCAGGCGCAGACTGCAACCCACGCGGCGCGCCCTGATCCGGCAGAAGCTGGCGACCTTCCTGCACACGGCGGCGCTTGAACCCTATCAGTTTGAAGTCACGCATCAGCCGATCCGCATTGCCGGATTACCGGCGGAGTTTCACGGCTTCCGCATCGTGCAGCTTTCAGATATTCACCACAGTTCATTCCTGGATGAAGCGAATATTGGCGAAGCCGTGCGGCGCGCCAATGCGCTGGAGCCTGATCTGGTGGCGCTGACGGGCGATTACATTTCGCACACCAGGGAATACATCGCCGGTTGCGCGCGGGCTTTGGGACAGCTTCGCGCGAGTGAAGGCATCCTGGCTGTACTCGGCAATCACGATCACTGGACGGACGGCGCGATGATGGCTGAATCATTGCGCCGTGAAGGCATTCGCGTGCTGACCAATGAACACCTGCATCTGGCACGCGGTCAGGCCAGGTTATGCCTGGCCGGAATTGATGATCTGATGGTGAAACGCGATGACCTGGCCGCGGCGCTCCTCGGCACCACGCGCAGCGAAACGCGCATTCTGCTGGCGCACAATCCGGCCATCATTCGTGAAGCCGCGCGCGCCGGGGTTGATCTGGTCTTGTCCGGTCACACGCACGGCGGTCAGATCAACTGGCAACTGCTGACCGGGAACAATGATTCGCGCCTTTCGCGCTGGCTGCGGCGTCCGAGTCGCCGCTTCACGCGCGGTCACGCAACGCTTGGGTCAACTCAGCTTTATGTCAATCGCGGCCTCGGCACAGTCGTCGTGCCGCTGCGTTATGGCTGCCCGCCTGAAATCACCCTGCTCGAACTGCTCAGAAAATAAAACCGCCACGAATTGACACGAGTCTTCACGAATAAGGATCAGCAGGCTGAATTGCTCTGGCTGTGCCATTCGTGAAGATTCGTGTCAATTCGTGGCGGTTTTGCGGCTGCTATCTTTCCAGTTCCTCGCCACCCCAGCGCCGCCGAAAAGTCCGGATCTGTGCGGCAGTGAATAAGCGGCGATGACCGAGGCTGCGCGCCGGACGCAGATCGCCGCTCTGACAATAACCAAGCAGAGTCAGTTGCCCGACGCCCAGCAGGCGCGCGGCTTCCGGCTCGCTCAATTCATCGTCTTCAGCGACCTCAGCCAGCGACCCCGAACATTCGTGAATGGCCGCACCAAGCGGCGTTGCCCAGAACAGCGGCGGAATTTCGCCCTCGTGGCTCGGTGCCTTGCCAAACAAAATCCGCAGCAACTGCTTGCAGGTGCTGTAAACATCCGGCACCTCGCGCACCCCGGCGGCATGCTCAAGCACATCGCGCATCATTTGCGCCAGCGGACAGTTCACGGTCTGTTCAATCGTGGGAGCCTTGATTTCAGTGCCCGGCAGAATGAGCTGAGCAATCACCCAGCGGGCTTCGTGGAAGACGCGGCTGACCTGGGCGCGGATGTCGTCCTCGATTTCGCGGGGGGTAAACTCGAATGATTTTTTCATGGGGCTGATGGTGTCTGATTAGCTGTGTCGTCAGGTGCGGCATAGTAGCATCTTTGCCCTGCGCCGAAAACCAGTCGCGCACAAGCCGCGCGGCCTGTGCGCGACTGATCTGCCCTGACAATTCAGCGGAATAATTTCCTGAAAACAGAAAGATTAATCCGGCTGTCTTCCGAAAAAACCAAAACATCTCCAGAAAAATGGATAAAAACCCGGCGGCTGAATTCTGCGAATCCTGCTAAATTCTTTATTATCAAAAACCCATTATCCGGCGGACCAGTTGGCACAGAGGTTGCGCGCTAACAGATTTCCTTTTGGCAAGCTACTCCATAACAGACCGCTGGCTTTCCAGGCTTGCCTCACAGTTTCACTTTCAATCAGGCTTTACCAGGCAGTCTCAGGTTGTGTCTCAGCAATCCTCTTCTTTGAGGGCTATCTGAAATTCACTACTCCAGGAGGAAGACAGCTTATGAAGCACCCCATTTTCAAAGTCGCAGCTTCACTGCTATGTCTCGCGCTGCTCAGCGCGCTGACTTTCGGGCAGGCGACCACCTCTTCGCTTTCCGGCTTGGTTACTGATCCGACCGGAGCCGTTGTCGCCAGTGCCATTGTCACGGTCAAAAACAATGCTACGGGACAGGAGCTCAAAGCTCCGGTTTCGAACAGCGGAAACTATACGATTCCGGCACTCGGTGTCGGCAGTTACACGATCACGATTGAAGCGCAGGGCTTCAAAAAAGCCATCGTGAATGATGTCAAGATTGACGCCGCCACTCCGGCCACCGTCAACGTCACGCTCGAAGTCGGCGCGCAAAGCGAAACAGTCGTCATTCAGGGCGGCGCTGAAGTGTTGCAGACTCAGTCGGCCAACATCAGCACGACCATTCAGGGACGCCAGATTACGGAGCTTCCCTTTACCTCCCGCGATGCGCTCGACCTGGTGCTGCTGCTGCCAGGCACCAGCACGCCTGGCCGTCCCAGAACCTCGACCATCAACGGCCTGCCCAAAGGCGCGCTCAACATCACGATTGACGGCGTCAACGTGCAGGACAACCTGCTCAAATCTTCAGACGGATTTTTCACCTACATTCGCCCCCGCATTGACGCGATTGACGAAGTCACGGTTTCGACCGCGACGCCGGGCGCGGAAAGTTCCGGCGAAGGCGCGGTGCAGATCAAGTTCGTCACGCGCGGCGGCAGCAATGAATTTCACGGCAGCGTCTACGAATATCACCGCAACCCCGCGCTCAATGCCAATTACTGGTTCAATAACCGCGACCTGAAACCCGACCCGCGCACCGGCGAGGCGCCGCGTGATCGCGTGCTGCTCAATCAGTACGGCTTCCGGCTCGGCGGCCCGATCTGGATCCCGAAGGTTTTCAATGGCCGCGACAAGGCTTTCTTCTTTGTCAATTACGAAGAATACAAACTGCCTGAGCAGGCTTCGCGTCAGCGCACGATTCTGAGTCCGCTGGCGCAGCAGGGCATCATTCAGTGGAACGTGCTGGAAAACGGGCAGACCGTGACCAAACAGTTCGACCTGCTGGCATTCATGGGCACCAAAACCTGCGGCTCCGGCCCGTGCCCGTCAACGATTGATCCAACCGTTGGCCCGCTGCTCGCGCAGATTCGCAAGGCGTCAGAAACCGGCGGCGCGATTCAGCAGCTTGCGAACCCGATCTATCAGACCGTCTCCTTCACCAACTCAGGCAACCAGGCACGTTTCTTCCCGACCGTGCGGCTGGATTTCAATCTGACCAGCAAGCATCATCTGGAGGGTGTCTGGAATTACCAGAAGTTCACCGGCGGCGCTGATTTTCTGAATGGCGTTGACCCGGCCTTCCCCGGCTTCCCGAATTTCGGCACTCAGGAGTCGAGGCGCTTTTCTCAGACCGTCGCGCTGCGGTCCACGCTGACCAGTTCGCTGGTCAATGAAGCCCGCCTGGGCCTGTCGGGCGGCACGGTGCTGTTCTTCTCAAACGTCAATGCCGGTCAGTTCGCCAATCAGGGCGGTTACAGCCTCGGCATCAGTGCTGCCGGGATCACCAACGCCACCGTGACCAGAGCGCCGAGTCGTCGTAATTCGCCGACCTGGCAGTTCAACGACACCGTCAACTGGACGCGCGGCGCGCACGCCCTGAGCTTCGGCCTGAGCTATACCCAGGTCAGGTTCTGGTCAAACGCTCCGGTGGACGGCGTCGTCAGAAGCATCGGCTTCGGCATTGCCAGCAACGACCCGGCCAACGCGCTGTTCGTCACCAACAACTTTCCGACCGGCTTCCCGCTCGGCACGGCGCGCAATATCTACGCCACGCTCGTCGGTCGCGTCACTTCGATTTCAGGTGCCGGCGTGATTGATGAAAAGACCAACAAGTATTCGGCCAACGGCGACCGTGTGCAGCGCGGACGTCAGCGCGAAATGGGGCTGTTCGCTCAGGATTCGTGGCGCTTCCGCCAGAACCTGACCGTCACTGC
>CAYWDW010000450.1:3715-5203 GCA_964457105.1 uncultured Heliobacteriaceae bacterium | reverse complement strand
ACGGTCATTCTCTCCTCTCTGCGAAACCATCGCTGGCAGCCCTCACAAAAAACCCGGTCTGCGCCCTCATACCGCGTCACGGTCTGCGGTTCGGTGAGCCTGTGCTGGCAGACCGGGCAGTGTACTGTTTCTTTGTTCATTGCAGCTTCCCCTCGATGGCCCATAAGCGGCAGCCAGCGCAGAACCACGCATCAGCCGCGCTGTCCTGAAGTGTCATTGCATCGCCACACTCCGGGCATTCGTGCCTGGTCAGACATTCTTCCAGCTTGCGTCTGCCCGCGTGGCCTGTGAATGCGCCCAGGCCGTCAAACTCGCTGAAGCGGTGGTCTGCTGACGGGCACCAGCGCCGCTGCCATCCGTCGCCGGATTCGGTCAGCAGGATGCCGCCACAGGTTGGACAGGGCTGAGCGCTGATGCGCGGATCACGGCTGAGCAGTTCGAGCAGTTCGGTTTTGTGCTGGCGCAGTTTTTCGATGAATTCATCAGTCAGCACGCTTGACGGCGCATCAACGAACAGGTCGTTGTCATCTGCCCTGACAACGGCCCTCGCGCTTTTCAACTGGTCGAGGATTTGAGTTGCGTTCACAGCCTCACGGCTCTCCTTTCCAGTGTCAGACCAGACACCGGCATCAGCAACAAATCGTCAGCGGCAGCATCAGCAACAGACTCAGATTCAATCCGCCTGACCGAGATCAGGCTGCCGCGCCGCGTGTGCTGGCGCTGCACATCAATGCCAGTCGCGCGCAAATTCGGAGCGATGCGGGCAAGCTGATTGCTGAGTGTGTTGGCCTTCTGTGGCCAGCCTGATCGGCGCTGCCTATCAGCTTCGGGCTGTCGCGAATTCAGCTCAGCGAGCAGTTCGGTTGCTGTTCCTTCCCATCTATTACGGAAGTTGAGAAGGTCGTAGAGCGCTTGGGCAACCGGCGACGCCTCAATCAACACGGCGTTCGATTCGTCACGGTTTTGGGCATACACGCCCACGAATTCGCCCGGCGCGAAACCGAGACCTGTTTCTGCCGCTGTGGCCCACAGCGCAAAATCCGCCATGCGTGGCAGTTCCGTCAGCGTTGTGGTCGGCAGTTCGCGCAGCGCGACGGAAACAACGGTGAGCAGCGCCCCGAACACGCGCGGCCACATCTCCGCGAAACGCGCGTTGATGGCTGACTCCGACATTCGCCTATATGACGGAATCGCGGGCAGGCTCAGCACGAGGCACCGGTCCATCAGGTCGCTGCGCGTGGCAGGGTCGCCAATTCCGTTGATGATGAGCGGTCTTTTTGCCGCAAAGATCGTCTCATCCTCGTCGCTGTAGAGCGTGCGGGCCGAGAATCCGCCGCCTGTGGAGATGCGGCAGAGTGCGTCGCTCACCCAGTCGGGCAGGTGCGAGCAGTTATCGTACGCCAGCGCCCAACTATTATTTGCGGCGATCACCAAATCACGCTCATCGCGCGGGAGCTGGAGCGCACCATCGACCCGGCGTCGGCATTG
>CAYWDW010000450.1:0-3705 GCA_964457105.1 uncultured Heliobacteriaceae bacterium | reverse complement strand
TCAGTTGGCGCGCGAACCTTGCTGCGGTGCTTTTGGCGCTGCCTTGTTCGCCCGTGATCAACAGGATTGGGAACGGAAATCCTGGCCGCAGCGCCGCAACGAGCCAGGCGCAGTACAGTATCCAGTCGTCATCACTGATATTG
Source organism: uncultured Heliobacteriaceae bacterium (assembly GCA_964457105.1). Lineage (GTDB taxonomy): Bacteria > Acidobacteriota > Blastocatellia > RBC074 > RBC074 > DASRDU01. The sequence goes on along the minus strand of CAYWDW010000450.1, from coordinate 3,562 downwards.
AGCAGTTCGCGCAAATCTGACATGGAGCCGCCGGGCTGAGGCTCCGGCAGTGGCAGCATTGATTTCGCGCGACGAAACCTGATGGGAGGTTCGGTCAGCACCGACCAGCCGCTCGCGCTGATTTCGACGGCGCGCCAGGTGGCGTCGCAGAGGTCAATATAAATCCTGCCGCCGCGTTCGGCGACGCGGACATCCGTTTCGATCTGCGGCCCCTCGCTGGCGATCTGCTCGATTACGCGCAGCGCCTCGTTGAGGGCGCTATCGCTGACGACGGCGCTGTGCAGATTGAAATAGAGCGCTGACAGCAAGCGCCCGAAGTGTGCCGAACGCACCGCGTGAGTCTCACGGTGCCCGCCGATTTCGATTGTGGCGAAATGTCGACCGTCGGTGTCGTGAAAAAGCTCAGCGGAATCCCGCGCAAGCGCCACAAGCTGCGTTGCGCGCGTTGGCCGGGCCTGTGTTTCGGGCAGCGAGCCAGACTCCTGCTCCGCTGGCTTCACGTCGCCTGCCCGCTCAGTACGGCCAGCACGCACGGCGCGCACCGCCTCGCGGAAATCACTCGCAGCCGCTACCCGGCTCAGGCCACGCGCCTCAGCCGCATCGCAGATTATCTGCGTGGCGTCCAGCGCATCTATCGTCCCGGATGTGAGATCAGCCGCGAGCAGGAGAGCGACATTCGTCAGTCCGTCGGTCCAGTCTGGCGATGCGCCGAGATGCTCCGCTGCGGCGCACAGGAGCGGGTGATTTTCCGCTGACGCGACGCAATCGCCTGTGTTATTCTTTCGGCGTTGATTTCTTTTTTGAGCCTTGGCTGGATTGGACGATCCGGCCAGGGCTTTTGATTTTTTGGTCATTTTTCGTCTCCCCTGCCCTCTAACCAGGCCATCACATCCACTCCCTTAAAAAGCTTCTTGCGCCCGATGCGGCAGGCGCGTAACTTCCCGGATTGCTCAGCGCGGATGTGCGTCAGCTCGCTGCCATATCCAGCTTCGGACAGCTCACGTGAGGTGTAGTACGCGGTTGGAATTAGCGCCAGCTTGGCTGACGCCAGCGCCATTGACGAAACTGCTACAAGGTCTGCCATAATACAAATGCGCTCCTTTCCGGCTCTGCCGTATGGGGGCAAGCCGATTTGACCGTCAAATTGGTTTGTTCGGGTGACGGCGAAATGGTCGCCAAACTTCTTGCGTCGTCATCCGAACCTTGATTTTTCTTGCCTGGCCAGTCCGGGTGAATTCTCCGGGCCTTTCAGGCCTTGATTTCGGTACCTGACAGTATCTTGTGCTGGACGCGAGGCCGATGCACAGCAATAACAGGGATCTATTTTGGGTGCCTGATTTTCGTGGTCTTTCTTTTTCGCTGGCCGCCAACAGCACGGCGCTGATTTGCTTCGGGCAGAGGAATCTCGATCAGTTTCGCCATCTTGTGAACCGCTGTGCGTACCGTACTTTCCTCCAGGTTCTCGTCGTCTCCACAGATTTCGCCGTAAGTTTGCCCGGCAATATAAAGCGCAAGAAAGCGGGCATCGCGCGCCAGATTATTGCTTCGCTTAAACCTCAAAAAACCCTCTGGTGGCTGCTCCAAACCATCAAGAAATTTCTTCAGCGCGTCTTCAAATTTAGTGCTGATTTCCGCTTTAAGTGCAGAACGCCGGACGGACACCATTGTTGGATCAGAAACGAAAAATTCAAAACTGAAGCATCCTTGATATTGTCCATCAGCACTCAGACGCCAGGCAGGAACGTATGGCGCGATGAGGCTCCAACCACTTGTAGAGTCGTTTTGTTCCCACCACCACAGCAGCGTATCCCAGGCGACACGCTTCACCCATCCGGCCTCAAGCCCATGACGCTGCGTCCAGGCCGAAATTAGCGGGGAAACTGCTGCTCCAACTGTGCGACTGTACAGGTTTTCTTTTGTGCCGACGCGCTGAAGCATCTCAAAAGGCTCCCCACGCAAATCGGCCAGCACGGCTGGAACGTATTGAGCGACGGCCTTGAGGAATGCGAAACGCGCATCCCACCTGCGCCTTTCGCGTCCGGTCGATTCGTAACTAATCGGTGCGTTAGATTTTGGCATATACAGCTTCCTGTAGCTGGTTCCTGATTGTTTCCGGCCTGCCAGCCGGGTCAGGATTCCCGGTTGTCCCGGCGTGGATCAGACGCCAGTGAGGCAGGCCGATCTTTTGTTTATTCGGCTGCTCCTTTCTCTGTGTGAAGCTTGTCCATCGCTTCGGCTGCCCGGCGCGCCGTGTCGTCGTCGGTGTTGATATAGCGGAACGCCACGTTCAGCGTGCGATGGCCGCTCAGCCGCATCACTTCAGCCACTGGCAGGCCGGTCTGAACCCAGCGCGTGATGGCTGTGTGTCGCAGGTCGTGCGCTCGCAGATTTTCGATCCCGGCAGCGCGGCACGCGGCGCTGAAAGCGCGTTTGAAATCGCCCGGCGGAAATGCCTTGTCGTCCGGTGAAGTCTTCAGAATTTCAAGCTGCGCAAGCTCAGCCTTCAGGCGTGATGTAATTCCAACCGTGCGGCCTTTGAGTGTTTTGCTCGTTTCGCCGCGCACCGTAATCAGTCCGGCCTGCATATTCACGTCCCGCCATTCGAGCGCCAGCAATTCGCCGCGCCGCAATCCTGTATCCACCAGCCCGATGATGATGGCGCGCAGGTGCTGACGTTTGCCGGTGCAGGCTGCGAGCAGGCGCGCCTCTTCGTCGAAGGTCATCACGCGCTCACGATGGACTTCACTGGCTGTGCGAATCACCGGCGCGCCCATCTCAAACGGCGTGCGCAGGAGCCAGCCCTGCCGCTTTGCAAAATTGAGGATTGAGCGCAGCAGCGCCAGTTCGCGGTGAACGTGCGCGGCGCTGCGTTCATTGCCGCGATACGTCTTTGTCTGAAGGCGGGCCTCACGAAAGGCTTCAAGGTCGGCGTGCGTGATGCTGGTGATTTTCTTCGCGCCGAAGGTTTCGAGCAGGACCTTCAGATAACCGCGTTGCGCCTTGTATGACCGCAGCCCGGCAATGCGCTCCGTGCCCCGCATCACCGGCGGAATCAGCTTCTGCTCAGCGTAAATGTCAGCCAGCTTGCGGAAGGTGAGCTTCGCAGCGTCAACCATTCTGTCGCCGCCGATCTGCTCAAGCTGCGCTGCCCATCGCTTCAGCACCTGACGGCCTTCGGTCTTTGTGGCTACCTTCTGCTTGCGGTAGCGCCGCTTGCCGAGCGAATCAGTCCAGGTGATGCGCGCGACGTAATGGCCGCGCTCTTTATCGAAGAAGACATAACCGTCCCGCTGTTTCATTGCGTCAATCGCAGAGCAGAATGAGTCAGCAGCCGGTGGTGACGATCCCAGGTGACGATGAATGATCGTCACCGCATTTCCATCGTCACCGTGCAAACCATTGATTCCATTGGCTTGTGACGATGGTGACGATGGTGACGATGATTTGCCTACTCCCCTGCTCCTGTGTTCCGTTCTCTGCGTCCTTTTTGTTTGCAACAAGGAGCCGCCGTAATCTGCGCTCCGTCGTTTTTCGGCTGTCGCTCCCTTCGGGCCACACCTGC
>CAYWDW010000449.1:0-5210 GCA_964457105.1 uncultured Heliobacteriaceae bacterium | reverse complement strand
TGTCTGGTTGCCTTTCAAAACGTGCTGCGTGTAGGTGTCGAATTTGTAGCGTTCATCGCTGCCCGCCGGTTCGCGCGAAATGGCGTTGTGGTTCGGTTCGTAGGACGTGATGACGCCGCAATGCTGGCCGAAGCTCGTATTTTGCAACAGGCGAAAGTAATGGCAGGCGTCGTAAATCGAAGCCGCCACCAGCATCGCCGTGCCCCGGTCATCGTTCAGGCGCGGCTTCAAGCCGAAGTCCTGAATGATGTCGGCGATGATGCGCTGCTTGCGTTCGCCCGCGCTCATCAGTTCTTCCAGCGTCGCCCAGCGTTTGCGAATCACGGCTTTCTGAAAATTATTCAGCCCGCGCGTTTTTTGCTCGAACCAGGCATCAATGGCTTTTTGCGAACTCAACCGTTGCGGCACATCGCGCGCTTCGTATTTCAGATCAAGCACAACTTTGTCCGTCACCGCTTCGTGGAATTTGTAGGTGTGGATGTTCGTGCCAAACACCTCGCGCGTCGTCTGTTTGTCTCGGCGCAAAAGCGGCGTGCCGGTGAAGCCGATGAAAATTGCGTGTTCCAGCCAGCGCTTCATCTGCTTGTTCATTTCGCCGCCCTGCGTGCGGTGGCATTCGTCCACGAAGACATAAAAGCGCCCGTGAATCGGCGGGGCCGCGCTTTCCAGATTCAAGTCGAATTTATGAATCAGCGCGCAGAGCAAGCGCGGATTCGGGGCAGACAACTTCTGCGTCAACTCCGCCCGCGACGTGATGCGCGGCGCAGGCGATGACTCGCCGATGACGCCCGCGTTTTTCATCACGCCTTCGATCTGTTTGTCGAGTTCGTCGCGGTCGGTGACGATCAGGATGCGCGCATCGGGGTCGTGTTCGAGCAGCCACTTGGCAATCAGCACCATCAGGATGCTCTTGCCGCTGCCCTGCGTGTGCCAGATGACGCCGCCTTCGCGTTTGCCGATGCGTTCCTGTGCAGCCTTCACGCCGGCGAACTGATGCGGGCGCGGCACTTTCTTTTGTCCGCCGTCGAAGATGACGAAGTTGCGGATCAGATCGAGCAGGCGCGACCGCTCGCACATCTCGGCCAGCGGGCAATCGAGCAACGCGCCGGGCAAATTCATGTCAACGTCCTGCGCCTTCCATTCGACAAAAAACTTCTCCGGCGTGCCCACCGTGCCGTAACGCAAGCCTTGCGAATCGTTGCCCGCAAAGACGAGTTGCACCGTCGTAAAAAAGCCCTGATTGAAAATCTCTTCCTGATTCGTGATGAGCTGGCGCACGCCGTCGGCCACTTCGACCGAGCCGCGTTTGAGTTCGATCACGGCAATGGCGATGCCGTTCAGATACAACACCAAATCAGGCCGCCGTTGATAGCTTCCAGATTCTTTTTGGCCCCGCAACGTCACCTCTTCGGCCAGCGCGAAATCGTTCTTGTCCGCGTGTTCCCAATCAATCAGGCGAACCGTTTCGTGCGCTTGCCCGGCGGCGATTTGCACCGGCACGCCGTAACGCAGCAATTGATACGTCCGCAGATTCGCCTGATAAAGCGTAATGCCCGTCGCGTCCGCCGCCGTTTCCAGTCGTTGCAAAGCGGCAGAGATATGCGCGTCGCTGTAGCCGCGCGCTTGCAGATTGGCGCGCAGCAGTTCGGTTTCGATAGGGCGATTGTTCGCGCGCTTGCTCCATTCGCCGAGGTAGCGATAGCCGAGCGAATCGGCGCGATTGGCATCGGTGAACAAGGCGATGACGCGGTTTTGTGTGTGTCGTTCGCTGCGGGGTGACTCGCTCATTCGATTACCTCCCAATGCCCGCCTTTGGCTGGGCCGATGCGGCGGATGCGTCCGGTTTGTTTCAATCTTTCCAAATGATATTTGATCCCGTCTTCTGTGATGCCGTCCAACTGCTCGGCGATTTCGCGGCGACTGATGGTCGGGTTTGCCTTGAGCAGCGTCAGAATTTTCTGGGTAGTTTTCTGGGTAGTTTTCTGGGTAGTTTTCACCCGCGTTTTTTCCGGCGCTTCCGAGATTGCCGCCAGATATTCCGGCGCAAAGGAGAACTCGACCAGGACATCTCCCGCCTCGCTTTCGATCCGGGGCGCGGGCGTTCCGGCTTCGCGGCAGGCGTCGGTGATGCGCTGGATGCCGCGTCCCCAGGCTTCGATTTCGCCCGCGCGGAAAAACACATTGGCGATGCCGGGATTGAACGGGCACGACGGATGCGGCTTCAGCAGCCGCGCCGCGTTCGCCACGCCCACCACCACGCCGCGATCATTGCGTCCGATGTGCAATCGCCCGCCTTCCGCATTGGCAAACGCGCACACCCAGCGCAGCCACTCATCGCGCCACGTCTCTTTCCATTCGATGTGCTGGGATTCTTTCATACCAGTCGCGTCCTTCCGGTCAGCAATTCCTGCATCATGGCTTGTTTGAGCGCGCGCGTCTTGTCGCGCCGCTGTTCCAACGCAGCGAGTTCGGCGTCCATATCGGAGAGGACGGCGGCGATGGCGGTTTGTTCATCTTCGTGTGGGAGCTTCACGCGAAAAGCTTTCATGTCCTTGTTCGTGATTTGGTTGATGGTCGCGCCAATATTGTCACGAATCTGACGTTGGATGTCGTGCGCTTGGAAAACGTGGGCGACGAATCGCCAGTATTTGGTGCGATAAATAGACATGAATGCGCCAAAGGTTAAGCCCGCCGCCGCGTCATCAATCACCGCGCATTTTCCAATAAACGCCCGGCTGCCGTTCCGAACGCAAATAAGGATGTCCCCCGTCCGAGTGATAAGGTTATCGGAGACTTCGACATTTACATAGACATTGTCCTCATATGCTAATCGTCCGTTCTGAATGTTGGATGAACGAAGAACAAGTAAACCGTGCTCGACCACATTTTCAGGCTTGTACGTTAGGCCGATGATACATTCGCCAACCTCTCCCAAAGTTGTTTCCTCCCACTCGCCGTGAAAGCCGGGGAGGCGCACCTGGCCGGTGAGGAGTTGCTGCATGGCGGCCTGTTTGAGGTCGCGCTTCTTGGCAATGAGCCGCTCCAGCCCGCCCAGCAGCCCATCCACATCGCCGAGCGCCTCCGCAATCGCGCGTTGTTCGGGGAGCGTGGGAACGGGAACATTCATCCGCTTCAGGTGATATGGTCCAAAATTGGGTTGAGCGCCTCCTGTGATCATCAGGTCAATCTGATTTTTGAATAGAGGCGAGTTCAGGAATGCCCACAAGAATCCATAATCGCACAACTTGGAAGGTTTGAATCTGATGACGCTCGTATTCATGACGAGCGGAAGGTCTTGTTGTCGAACCACTGCTGTTTTGCTGTAGCTGTTTCCAGAACTCGCCATCACAATATCCGCAGCATCAATGGCAAAATGCTTATACATCCGATTGAATTCGGAAATGCTAATGTGTCGGTCTGTCCGTTCAAGATTCAAAACGCCATTCTCCAAATTGGTGACATTGATGACCTTCATTCCAGTACTAGTGAATTGCCAATTGCGAAGTCCAGGGCCTTCTTGAAACCATGAAACATCAGGGAGGGCGCGAATCTCCCATTCTTCCGGTATCACGCCCACCTCTGTCTGCTTATATCCGGCTTTCACTTCCATACCGCCCCCATCTTCTTCAAATGTTCGTCCACACGCGCGGCCAGGCTCTCAACTTCCGCGACGAGTTGCGGCAGTGGCGCGGCGTAGCGTTCGGCATTCATGGCTGTTCCTCCTTCGGGGCCGCAAGCTGTCGCACCATCGCGCTCGCGGTCAGGACCTGCATCTGGCGGATGGCGATTTCGTTCAGGCGTTGCAGGCGGTCGCGCTGCGTCATCTCCATCCGAATCAATTCGGCATTCATGCCTTCGATATTTGCCAGCACCAGCAACTGCTCGACTGTAGCGTGGTCGCGCATGTTGCCGTCGAGTTCGGGATTGGCCTCGCGCCATTGCTTTGCGGTCTGGCCGAAGAGCGCCACGTTCAGCACATCGGCTTCGTTGGCATAGGTGATGGCGGCCTGTGCAGGCGTGATTTCCGGCGGGATCAGATGCGCCTTGATGGCGTCGGTGTGAATGCGATAGTTGAGTTTGGACAGCGTGCGGTTGAGATTCCACGCCTGCGAGAGCCGCCGACTTTCGTCATCCTTGAGCCGCTGGAATTCTTTGATGAGGTAAAGCTTGAACTCGACGGAAATCCACGAGGCAAACTCGAAGGCGATGTCCTTGTGGGCATAAGTCCCGCCGTAGCGTCCGGGCCTGGAAACGAGGCCGATGGCCCCGGTGCCGTCGATCCATTGTCGAGGTGTCAGGACGAAGCTGTTGAGTCCTGCCCGGTTTCTAAACCCCTCGAATTCGAGGGGATTAAAATCGGCGTTATGCAATCGTTCCCACACTCCCAGGAACTCCACCGTGTTGCGATTCCGCAGCCAATTCTGAATGACATGATCCGCACGATCCGGTTCCTTGTGTTTGGCAATGTCGGTGAGGCAGATGTAATCATCATCCCGTTGCTTGAGAATGGTGATAGGAGTGCCCTGGACTTCGATAGTAGTTTTCCGGGATTTGCTCATAAATGATTCTCCAACCCCGTCGAATTCGACGGGGTTAATTGTGGCCGATCCGCCATAGTTAAAGCCTGAATCCCATCTTCTGCAAATGTTCGTCTACGCGCGCGGCCAGGTCTTCGACCTCTTCCGTCAACTGCGGCAATGGCGTGGCGTAACGTTCGGCTAACTGACGAATGCGCCCGGTCAGCGTTTGCGAGACGCGCTCCAGTTCGCCCGCGACGGACTGCGCCAGCGCGGCCAGCCATTTGTCATCCACGATCAGCGTTTTGATTTCGGCGACCGTCAGCCTGGGATATTTGGCGGCAACATCTGCCGTCAGCTTTTCCTGCGCGAGTTTGAGTTTGGCATTCGTCACGTCAGCGTCACTGTCCAGCTTCAGCCATTGCAGCAAGGCATTCTCTTCGTCGGCGCTGGCTTCGCTGCGTTCCAGGCGCAACTCTTTCAGCCGCGCGTTGACACTCGCTTTGGTCAGTTTGCTTTTGTCGTTCAGGGCGTCGGCGAGCAAGCCATCTTCGCCCGTGTGTTCTTCGGCGAGTTCTTCCAGTTGTTGCGCGAGCGCGGCGGCGGCGGCTTCGAGTCGGTCAACGGCGGCCTGTTCGTCAGCGAAGTAACGGGCGATGACGAGCGCGGGCGGGATCAGTTCAGTCTGATATT
>CAYWDW010000448.1:0-5210 GCA_964457105.1 uncultured Heliobacteriaceae bacterium | reverse complement strand
TTTCAAACGGCGTCGTCTTCGTTCCGGCTTCAACCAATCCGGTATTGATCCGCGCCAATTTCGACGATGCTCAGATCGTCGGCATCGAACAATCCTTCGATGCGCGGCTGACAACTTCGCTGTCGGTCGGCAACACGTTCACGTGGCTGTACGCTGAAGACAGGCGAACCGGCGTGCCGCCCAACATCGAAGGCGGCACGCCCGCGCCGCAGGGCTGGGCTTATCTGCGTTATGAATCGGTGGGCGGCCATTTCTGGCTTGAGCCGTATGTTCACGCCGCCCGGCGTCAGACGCGGCTCTCAACCCTTGATCTCGAAGATCGGCGCACCGGCGCGACTCGTTCACGCGGCAACATTGCGAACTTCTTTCAGCGCGGCGCGACCGTGCGCGGACTGGTTGAGGCAGGCGCAGACGGACGTTTCGGCACGGCTGACGACAAGCTGAAAGCGACTGGTGAAACGCTCGCGCAGGTGCAGAATCGCGTGCTGGGCAATGCGGCGAGCGCGCCGTTGTTTACTTACATCCCCGGCTTTGTGACCTTCGGCCTGCGTGGCGGCGTGCGTTTCGGCGAACGCCACGAGGTGCTGGTTGATCTGGAAAACCTCAACGATAAAAATTATCGTGGCATCAGTTGGGGCATTGATGCGCCGGGACGCGGCATCAGTGCGCGGTACAATTTCAGATTCTGAAACAGGACGCGGATGAAACTGCTGCAACGGATTGAAACAGGTCAGTCCTGATCCGTTGCAGCAGTTTCATCTGCGTTCTATTCAGCCCCTCGCATGCGCCTGTTCATCGCCATCGAACTCACCGATGAAATCAGGGCCGCGCTCGCGGCGGTGCAGCGTGAACTGCGTCGCGCCCAGGCTGACGTAACGTGGACGAAGCCGGATCATCAGCACCTGACGCTCAAATTTCTCGGCGAAGTCGAAGCGCAGCTTGTTCCGGCCATCACTCAGGCCTGTCAGCAGGCCGTTTCAGCAATTCATCCATTCAGTGTCAGCCTCAAAGACACCGGCGCTTTTCCGCATCTGAAACAACCGCGCGTGCTGTGGATCGGACTGGAACGCGGACTCGCAGAGTTGCGTGAACTGCATGCGCGACTCGATGAACATCTGGCACCGCTCGGCTTTGAAAAGGATGCTCGCGCCTTCAAACCGCACCTGACGCTGGGCCGCGTCAAATCAATGAAAAACGTGTCGGCCCTCGTCTCACGCCTCACCGCAACACGCCTGCCGACGCTCGCCTTCAGCGTCGGCGAAATCGTCCTGATGCACAGTCAGCTTCATCCCGCCGGTTCGATTTATACGCCCCTGGCAAGAGTCGCGCTGCCATCACCAGGCCCGACTGGCGCGGGCAGCACAGACTGCCAATCCACCCCATGAAATATCCATGCGCTTCTGTTACACTCCCCGTAGTTTCCCTGCCGAGGATAAAAATTTGCGGAGGTTGGTAATGAATAAAACTGTTGTGCTGGTCGCAGAAGATAACGCTGACGCCAGAGATCTGTTGTCTGTCCTGCTTGAAGGGGAAGGTTTTGTCGTGGTCACGGCCAACGATGGTGAAAAGGCGCTACAGTTGCTCGATGAAATCAGACCGGATGTGATCGTGACTGATCTGCTGCTGCCGCTCGTCGGCGGTGGCGAGCTGATCCGGTACGTCAGAAAGCGGGCGGATCTGGCCGATGTCCCGATTGTCGTCACGTCAGCTTATGGTCGTCATTATGAAACCGAAGCCCTCGAAGCAGGGGCGACGGTCGTGATGCAGAAACCCATCAACGCCGATCAATTAATCAGCACCATCAGAAACAGACAACACAGCCAGCTTCCCCAGGCCTGATTGTCTGACTGAATCACTGGCCGGGTGATGAAGCATCACCGCTGGCCAGGCCCCGACTGTTATCATCAGCCGCTCCCCACCAGCCACACTGACCGCCCGACCGCGCCCCGCAGTTCGGTTCAGCCCAGGGTCTGTCCAGTCTCTGTTGCAATGGCGTTGAGTTAAGCGATGAAAAAGCAGGAAGAGAGATGACCGCAACATTCGGAAATAACGAAACACACGGAAACACAACTGACCAGCGTCAGAAACTTTCCGTGCCTTCCGTGATTTCTGTTTGTTCCGTCATCTCTCTTCCTCTTAATTCAATGTCCTTGCCCTGTCACTGGCACAATGGTTGCTGGCCTGATTAACCAGGTAATTTTTCGCGGTTTCAATCTTTGTCTGAATACGAGGGAGCCTGTGATGAAGCACATTACTTCGGGTCAGTGGCAGACGGGATGGCCGGTGCTGATGGTCGTCTTCCTGCTGATCGGTCTGCTGCCTGCCGCCTGCACCACTACTGTTTCGCAACCCAAAGAGGTCGCTTACAGCGAATTTCTGGCGGCGGTGCAGGCGGGGCAGTTGTCTGACGTCACCATCGGCCAGCAAACGCTGACCGGCACGCTCCGGGCGGCTGCGGGTCAGCCGGCAAAACAGTCCATTGTGACCAGCCGCCTGCCGGGTCTGGATGACACCGAGCTGCTGAAGGCGCTCGACGCGCATCAGGTCAAATACAGCGGGCGCATAGACAATGGGTCTGGCTGGATTCAGTCGGTGCTGATTTTTCTGGCACCGCTGGTGCTGCTGTTTCTGCTCTTTGGCGCAGGCGCGCGACGGATGGCGCAGAGCCAGGGCGGCGCGCTCACGTTCGGCAAAAACCGCGCTCACATTTATGACCAGTCCAGCCAGAACAAGGTCACCTTTACCGATGTCGCCGGCGTTGATGAAGCCGAAGATGAACTCATCGAGATTGTGGACTTCCTGAAAAACCCGCAGAAATACCAGCGACTCGGCGGACGCATTCCGAAAGGCGTGCTGCTGCTTGGCCCGCCCGGCACTGGCAAAACGCTGCTCGCGCGCGCGGTGGCCGGTGAATCGGGCGTCGCGTTTTTCTCGATCTCCGGCTCCGAATTTGTGGAGATGTTTGTCGGCGTCGGCGCGGCGCGCGTGCGCGACCTCTTTGAGCAGGCCCGGCAGAAAGCGCCCTGCATCATCTTCATTGATGAACTTGACGCCATCGGCAAATCACGCGCCGCCGGACGCGGCCTGGTGATGAGCAACGACGAACGCGAACAGACGCTCAATCAGTTGCTGACTGAAATTGACGGCTTCGATTCATCGAAGGGCGTCATCATTATGGCCGCGACCAACACGCCGGAAGTGCTGGATCCGGCGCTGCTGCGCGCTGGTCGCTTTGACCGGCAGGTGATGGTGGATCGCCCTGATTTGCAGGGCCGCGAAGAGATTCTGAAAATTCACGCCCGCAACGTCAAGCTGGGTGATGATGCCGATCTGAAAACCATTGCGGCGCGCACGCCTGGCATGGTGGGCGCCGATCTGGCCAACATCATCAACGAAGCGGCGCTGCTCGCGGCCCGGCACGGCGAATCAGCCGTCAGTTTGCACGACCTGGAAGAAGCCATTGACCGCATCATGCTGGGCCTCGAAAAGAAACACCGGCTGATGAGCGCAGGTGAAAAGGAGCGGGTGGCTTTTCACGAAACCGGACACACGCTGGTCGCGCTGACCGTCACGCACGCTGACCCGGTGCATCGCGTGTCAATCATTCCCCGCTCCATCGGCGCGCTCGGTCACACGTTGCAACTGCCAACCCAGGAACGGTTCCTGATGACGCAGCTTGAAATCGAAGATCAGCTTGCCGTCATGCTGGGCGGGCGGGCGGCGGAAGAGCTGATTTATAACGGGGTCATTTCAACGGGCGCGGCCAACGACCTGGAACGCGCTTCAGAACTGGCGCGACAGATGGTGACGCGGTTTGGCATGAGCGAACAACTCGGTCATCTGACTTATGGGCACCCGGTGTCATCGCGCTTTCTGCCCGCGACGCTGGGCGCCGAAGAACGCAATTACAGCGAACACACGGCTGAACTGATTGACGCCGAAGTGCGGCAGATTGTGGATGACGCTTACCAGCGCGTCAAAGAGATTCTGACCGGACGCCGGACCGAACTTGAGCGCATCGCCCAGGAACTGATTCGTCGTGAAACCCTCGACCGCGACGAACTCAACCGCCTGCTGAGTCCGCCCGCCCCCGTCGCAGCAACGGTCTGAACAAACGCTCCGCGCCCCGACGGTCATTGAATGAAGCACGTAAACACCGACAGCCGCACCGTCAATGAACAGTGCGGCTGTCGGTAGTCTGACCAGTTGATGATGCGCTTACTGGCTGATGCGCAGCGTGCGCAGGAGGTTGTCAAAAGCTCTGCTGAAGTTGCGGTAGTCGTTGTCAGGCGCCACGTTGATGACATAGAACAGCGTCCCGTCGCGCAACAGAGTTGTATAAACGGCGATGTTCTCAGTCCGCCCCGTCACCGGCGACGGCCCGCTCAGCGCGCGACCCAGCGCCGCACGGCGATCAATGGTCAGGCGACGATAACCCGCTTGCGGGCGCAGGTACGAATTGGCCTGCACCAGCCCTTCAATGTAACGATCAGTCGCCGTGCGCAGGTCACGACCCTCGGCCTGCGTGACGCCGATCATGGCCCCGTGCGTGAACGTATTCTGCCCCTGGTAATTGCCATAAGCGCCACGCGGCGCAAAGGTCACTGAATTCTGCTCGCCGTAATCGCGCCAGTTATCGGGCACCTGCACACGAAACAGATTGCCGCCCGAAAAATCACGGTAACGGCCGGTCGGCATTTCGACATTGCGGCTGATGGTTTCATTGGTCGGCGGCTGATCGCCGGTCTGTGTGCCGCCCTGCTGTTTGGCGATTTCCGCCATCGTCGGAGCCTGCGGCATCCGCTGCAACTTTGCTTTGATCTGCTCGAACTGCCGTGAGTCGTAACGGGCGGCGCTGCGATTGATCTGCAGCAACTGCGCTTCCTGATTGATGCGCTCGTAACGATTGCCCGGATTCGGGTGACTGCTCAGCCATTCCGGCCCCTGCGCGCCGCCGCTCTGCTGCTCGATGGTCTTGAACATGTTGGCCAGGTCGCGCGGATCGTAACCGGCCCGCGCCATAATCTGCGCGCCCAGCACGTCAGCCTGGGTTTCGTATTCGCGGCTGTATTTGAGAATGTAAGCGCCAAAGCCCATCTGCGTGCCCTGCGCGATCACCTGGCCGATGTTGCCGCCGATGACGGCGCCGGCAATCGCTCCGCCGATCACGCCCGCCAGCACGCCGGGGCTGTTGGCCTTGGTGGCCTGTG
>CAYWDW010000447.1:0-5211 GCA_964457105.1 uncultured Heliobacteriaceae bacterium | reverse complement strand
TGACGGTCATTTATCCGGTCACGATGTCCCTGACGATTCATGGTTATGAAGAGTTTGAGAATCCGCTGCGCTTCAGGCTGGCTGAAAAGATCAAAGCGGCGGCGTTCATTCGCACGATCAGCAGCTACGCGCGCGGGCAACTGATGAAAGCCTGTGACCCGGCGGAATGGAACCGGATTGAGATTGCCCCGCTCGGCATTGATCCGACGCTGTTTCAGCATCGCCCGCGCCATCGCCACAACGATGAAACTGAAATTCTGTGCGTCGGCACACTGTCGCCGGTCAAGGGCCAGTGCCTGCTGCTCGCGGCAGTTGAGCGCCTGGTCACAGCCGGTCGCAGGGTGCGGCTGCGGCTGGTCGGTGACGGGCCTGACCGCGCGCGACTTGAACGAATGATTGCGGACGGCAACCTGCGCGCACATGTCACCCTTGAAGGCCGGCAGAATCAGGACCGCGTGCGCGAGTTGTATCAGCAGACTGACATTTTCGCGCTCGCCAGTTTTGCCGAAGGCGTGCCGGTCGTGCTGATGGAAGCGATGGCGATGGAGATTCCCTGCGTGGCGACGCGCATCACCGGCATTCCTGAACTGATTCGTGATGGTCAGGACGGCCTGCTTGTCACGCCGGCAGATGCCGATGAAATGGCCGCCGCCATTGCGCGCCTGATTGATGAACCCGAACTGCGAGAGCGCCTCACTCGTTCAGCCCGCCAGCGCGTCCTTGAAAAATACAACCTGCCCCACAACACCCGCACGCTGGCTGAACTGTTCACGCGCAGACTGATGCCGGACAGTTCTTGTCAGGCTGCAAGCTGAATCAGCCACAGGGGACACGGGGAAATACGGGGGAGAAGAGAAAAGTGTCATCAGGATACTCCTCTGCACTTTTGCTCCCGGTCTTTTCTTCCCCGTGTCCCCCGTGGCTGATTACTTCAATCTGACTGTTGACTGAAAGTGAATTACCGGCCAGGCACTTTGATGATGAACACGTCGCGGCGACTAGCGCCCCAGTTGCTCGTAAAGACTACGAAGCGACCATCACGGCTGATCGTGGCGCGCGGGGTGTCCCAGTATTCGCGGTACACCGAATGATGATGGGCCAGGCGTCTGACTCGCTGTGAACCATCGGTGGCGATCAGGTAGATCTCATTTCTGAACAGACCCGTTGAAGGCAGATCGTTTGACTTGAACGAACTGTTCAGCATCCACAGATCATCATCTTCCATCATCGAACTGTGCCCCGACTGGCTCCAGTCATTGCCCCAGTCAATCACCGAATAAAAAATATGCGGCGCTGAGAGGTTGCGATAGAGCAGCCGGTTGTTCCAGTTGTCAGCGCCGATCACAAAGCCGCGCCCGCAATCCGAATGGCCCGGCGCGTAATCAGGCGCGTCATCGGTCAGGTTCTCGACGCCCTGCGTGACCAGATCAACGACTCTGACCTGAATCGTGCCGCGCCCGCTCTGATTGGTTTTGACGACCAGATAACGGCCCGTCTTGTCAATCTGCACTTCGTCAAGGTCGGTCGTGCTGACGCGGTAAACCTTGTTTCCGGCCCGCGTCCAGACCAGATAGCCGGTGATCTGATAGCCGCTGTTTTTGACCGTGAAGGCAAACACGTTGTCATCAATCGAACGACTCATCTGCCAGAGCAGGCCGCTGCCGTATTCAGGCGCGAAGTCACGCAGCAGGCGATAAGAATTCTTCGCGACGTTGTAACTCCACAGCTTCAGCCCGTCGTGACAAAGCATCTCATCCGGCTCCAGCCCGCTCCAGATGGCGTCCTCGCTGTCGGGGCGGCCTCCGGTGGGCAGCGTGGCCGCAAAGAGCGCGCGTTTACCGGCGATCCTGAAATTGACCGGATCGAAGTCATAAAGCGTCGGCTTGCCATTCGAGACGATGTAAAGCCGCGTGCTGTCCTTGTTGAAATTCGGCCAGTAGGAATAGTTGGTGTTATTGAACTGACCATCGCTGGCATCAGTGACGCGCATCAGCGTGGTCTTGAAAACCGGATCGGTAAACGTGCCGCCGGCGGCTGGCAGCGCGGGCGGCGCCGGTTCGGGATAGACTTTTTTATCAGTAATCACCGGGCCGTCACCGACCGTGATGCTGCCGGTGGTGAAAGTGCCATCGGCAGAGGTGACCGGCTGCCCGGTTGGAGTTTTTGATTTGACGCGGAAGTGATAAAGCGTCGCCGCGCTGAGTCCGGTCAGCGTGACGCTGTGACTGGTGACGAGGGCGGCGTCGGTGGTCGTCTGACTGCCGTAATTTGTGGACGTGCCGTATTCAACCTGTGAGTTGCTGGCCGCATTTGTCGTCCACGTAATCGTTGCGCTGTTGGTTGTCACGTTTGCGGCTGACACGGCGCTGATGACGAGCGGCGCTTCAACTGGTGGCGGGGGCGGTGCGCCGGTTGAAATTCTGGCATTCGCAATCGTGCCGCCGGTGCTGACGATTGAAGCGTCAAAGAACAGCGGGTAAGCGGGCGGCGTCTTGCTGGTGTAAAAAACCCTGCCGTTGCGATAGTACCTGATGACGCCGCTTTCAACGGCGATTCTGAACACATCGCCGGACTGGTATCTGGTCTCGGCTTTGTAAGCATGATTGAGTTCGCGCACCTCAGCGACGCCGAAGTTGGTCAGCTTGATTGAATAACGCAGCGTGTCGTAATTCGGCTTCGGATCGTTGAAGCTGAGTCCGGCAAATCTGAGGCGGTCGGTTTCAAGCGCAGTGAATTCAATCAGCCCGTCGCCCGCCGTGATGGATTGCTGCGAAATCGCGCCCGCGTCAGGGCAGCCGCTGCAGCCGCTGTTTTTCTTCAGCGTGCTGCCGGTCACGGTGACATTGACCTGCCCCTGCCAGAACACCTCAGCAATGCTGACGGCATCAGCCCGGCGGCCTGTGCTGCGGGCAGTTCCGGGCGGGGTCGAACCTCCGGCGCGGCTCTGCGTCAGCGTGTGGTCCGGCGTCGCGGCAATCAGCAGCACCGCCATCAGCAGCAAAAACAAATTCCTCTGAAAACCCATTTTCTCCTCCTAATTGAAACTGGTCAGTTCATGACCGGGCAGACTCCGGCCAGGGCCGGTGCCGCACAGGTCATGCCGACGGATTGTTGATGCGTGAGAAAGAGGGGCAATCGTCCGGTGGTGCGCAGCCGGACGGTTAAGGGATGATGCAGCCCTGTTTCTGAAACAGCCTGAAACCTGGTCAGCACAGGTAGTGACGCCGTTGCCAGTGCGATGAATGAACATCACACCTGAACAAAGCGCAGACAGGCTGTTTCTGCGGATTTCAATTCGGCGAGAATTGTGGAGGCGTTTGAAATGGCTCTGCGTTGAAGCCGCGACCATCATACATGCTTTCATTTCTGAGTCAACCAGCCCGTCTGTCATCAACCACCGTGCAGCGCGCGTGCTGACAGGGTCTTTATTGCAGGCACTGGAAGTTAAACGGCCCGAAAAAAAAGCGGCCCGGTCAATTTTCTGCCGGGCCGGAAAGGAGGAGATGTGTGCTGCAAAGGAACTTTAATCGAACCAGTCACGACCGGTTCCGCACAATGGCGACTTTCGTCTGAACTGCCTGCTGAATCTTTTCAGTAAAGCTGCGCGCTGCCGCATCCGGCGTCGCCATCGCGGTCTGAGCGCTGAGTTGTAATGTGTGCCTGACAACCAGGCAGTCATCCCGCAGCCCAAACTCAGCCTGAAAGCTGCCCTGCGGCTGACTGAAGCGGATGGTTTCAGGCAGTTTTCTGACTGACCAGCCTGACGGCAATCTGAATTGCGCGGTCGCGGTCAGACACCTGTTGTGAGTAATGACCTGCTGCCGACTGGCCATGGCAATCATTGAAGTCATTTCACCGAAGCCCGGCGGCGTCGGGCAAATCACCATTTCGCGCGCCTGAACCTCGGCATAATGCGGCACGGAAAAGCGGGCTTCGAGTTGCAGCCGTCCGCTGTTTTCAGCGTGCGGGATGATGGCCGACACTCTGGCTCCGCTGACATTGCGCATAATAAAAGCCTCAATCAGCCGCTCAGTTTCAGCGCGCTGTGCGGCGGCCAGGCACGCGCGCCAGGCCTCCGGGTTAAGCCCTTCGGCGGTTTCGCGCACGTGCGCCAGCAGCGACCCGTCGGCGGTCAGAACGGCATCAATCACCCACTCGCTGCTGATTCCGGGCAACGTGCCAGCCTTCGTCTGCGCGGCCTGGCCTTTGACGATGGCAGGCATCGTGGCCTGAATCAGCAGGCTGATGAGCATCCGGCTGATTGTTTGTCTGATCTTTTGACGGCAGCGCATGGCGACTCCTTCAATCGGCGCAACTCAATCGTACAAACCGGCGCGCAGGTTGTGTCTGACGCGCAGCACTTCGCTGAAGACATCCACGTAAGCGCGCCAGGTGACCTTGCTGCCCGGCGCGTTGAGCCACGTCACCGGCACTTCGCGGATTTGAAAGCCGCGACGGCGCGCAATGGCCAGCGCCTCAATATCGAAGCCCCAGCGCGTGAGCGTCAAACGCGGAAAGACCTGCTGCGCGCTGCGCGCCGTGAAGATTTTGAAGCCGGCCTGCGTGTCGGCAATGCCCGGCACGGCCAGCGTGCGAATCAGCAGATTGCCAAGGCGTCCGGCGATTCTGCGATACCAGGGCTGCTCGACCGGCAGCACTGAATCCGGCAGGCTGCGCGACGCGATGACGACTTCGCAGCCTTCATCCAGCCAGCGCCAGCATTGTGCGACGTGTTCAATCGAGGTCGAATTGTCGGCATCCATAAACAATCTGAACCGGCCCTGCGCCGCGAGCATGCCCAGCCTGACCGCCGCGCCCTTGCCGTGATTCAGTCCGTCGGGATGCCGGAGTACCCGGACAGGTAGAGCGCATCTTCCCAACTCTCCAGCCAGATCTCCTGTGCGATCTGTGGATCCATCGTCAACAACGATGATTTCTGCGCGCCAGGGTTGTAGAGCCAGATAATCCAGCACCCCGGCGAGCGTCGCTGGGAGCCGACGTTGCTCGTTATAAGCGGGAATAATGACGGAGAGATGAATTTCTGAATGATCCCCTTCGTTTCGCGGTAAGTGACGTTCTGCCTGATCGCGCCGTTCTGCATTGCAGTTTCCTCCTTCTCCGGTCAGCGCCGGTGCCTGCCATCCATCAGTAAGTGTCCACAGTTCAGTTTCCATGTCTTCGGTTGAGCCAGATTTTTTCTGCTTCAACCGA